>JAEYQZ010000106.1 GCA_023409695.1 Methanobacteriota archaeon
GGTGAATGGCACTGGGAAGGACTAAATAATCTGTTCCATATATAGGTATTGCCATTTATTTTTAGTTTTTTTCATTAAATATTAGATAAATAGGCATAACCTTGTGACTTGAGGATCATTGATTAAATTAAGGAAGAAAAGACAGGGTTTATATAATGCATTTAACTTCTAATAATATTGTTAGGAAGATTTTGAATTATTCTTGATATGAAAATATTTTAAATGTTGAAATTTGAATATATTTTGCAAATATTCTCATAATACTTTCTGCATCAATGTTTGCACTAATACTGGATTAGGCAAAATCTTCTAGAATATATTAGGAGCATAATGAATGTCATTTCCGGATTCGATTCCTCACCCCTCTGTATCTCAGGTTAAAATAATCGAAAATAAAACCAATTTTCCTATAAGCTGGCTGAATAAGCAGGGTTACTGTGAATATGGTATTTTCCTTGAGAACGTGCGCCAGATTAAAACTGCACCTACAGCAGCTATGATTAAGGGAGTAAAGGAACACGCTGTTTTAGAAGAAAACTTCAAAGAAGGAGCAGAACCCGCGACATTTGACGAGATGCTGGAATCCTCCAAAACTGGGGAACTTTTATCACGTGAATTTCCAGTAGTCTCAGCCAATTATGGAATTCGAGGATTTATAGATGAAATATGGATGACTCCTGATGAATTTATAATAATAGATGATAAACCCGGGACTATACCTTATTATTCAAGTATAAATCAGGTATATGGTTACTGCCTGGCATTTAAAGATATGATTCAAGAAGACCGGCAAATTGTAGCGTCTCTCCGCGAGAGGGGAACGGATAATATATTTTGGGCTTCTTATTTTGATGCGAAAGCTGAAAAGAGCATAATTAGTCTTATAGATCATGTGCATGATTTGATATCTGGAAATACAGAATTTAATTCCACTGATAATCCTAATAAATGCCGAAAATGCAGATTCAATAAGATATGTGATAGAAGAGTATGACAATGCCTGCAAATCAACATGCTTTTAAGGGTTTCTGCTGTAAATAAATTAATCAATGCTCTTTTTTGATTGTAATTTTACAACTCTTGGGAATTATAAAATTAAGAACTGATTTAAAGAAGAGATTTTTATTTTTAAACTTATACTAACTTTTTTGCGGTTAATTTTCCACAAAGATTATATGTTATTATACATAAAAGATAGCAATATTGTAATACTTGGGGGAAATCTAAAGTAAGCAATTATCTGTTAAATGGGGTATTAAAGTTAAATTGAATTATACTATGTCCCAATAGCACTAAAGATAAATTTAAATACAATAAAACCCGAAATACATGGGTTTGTTATTTAAATTTGTAAACGATACATTTAAATATGAAAAACAGTAAACAATCAATCTGCCACGGTGCAGATAAATTGCTTGTTTTAGTTTAGTCCCGTAGGGTAGTGGTAATCCTCCTGGTCTTTGGAACCGGGGACAGCGGTTCGACTCCGCTCGGGACTATTTCCCTTTAAACCACAAGAGGTAGTTTTTATGAAAAACATTCTTGTTGTAGGTACAAATTCGCGACCTGTGGCATGCTCTGCAAAAAAGATGGGAAACACCATCTACTCAGTAGATTATTTTTGTACAAGTGACCTTGTAAAATGTTCTGATTATTTAAGGTGCATATTAAATCAAATTCCCTATGAATCCTGTGGATACTATATCGAAAGATTCAGTCCAGAACTTCTTGAAACTTATGTAAATGAAGTTGTTGATGATGTAGACTGTATTCTATGCAGTGCCGGAGCAATGCCCGATAAATTTCCAGAATCAAAAGTAGTTGGGAACAAAAAAATAGCTCATATCGAAAATAAATATAACCTTTATAATTTACTCAAAGATAAATTCAACGTCCCAGAAACTTTTTTAGTATCTTCTTATGCTGAAGCAGAGGAAATAGTGAAGAATAAAGAAGATAAAAAGTTCCTTGTGAAGCCTATTGTTGGGGCTGGGGGTAAGGGCATCAGAAGGTTTGAAGAAACAAATGAAAATACTGATTTTAATGGAATGATGCTTCAGGAACTTATAGAAGGTCAAAATATCAGTGCATCGGTTTTATCAACTCCAGATGAAGCGAAAGCAATTTTTACAAGCAGGCAGATACTTGGAGAAGATAGACTTGGACAACCTGATGAATTTGCATACTGTGGAAATGTAGTTCCATTTACCGATGATGTGCAGGTTAAAAAAACAGCAGAAGATGCTATAATGGAATTATCCCTTTTAGGATCAAATGGGGTAGACATGATCCATACTGGAGAAGACATTTATGTTATAGAAGTTAACCCAAGATTTCAGGGCACATTTGAGTGTGCTGAAGAGGTGCTTGGAATTAATATGGTGGATGCCCACATTAAAGCATACAATGGTACAATAATTGAAATACCTTCCCCAAATAAATTCGCTGTTAAGATGGTAATTTTCGCAAAAAGACGCTGTATTGCAGGAGATCTAGATTTTGAGGGAGTATATGATATTCCTGAGCGAAATGTCATCATTGAAAAAGATGAGCCTGCTGCAACAGTTATAGCATCCGACGAAAGTCTTGAAAAAGCTATTTATAAAGCAGAAAGGCTGGTTGAAAGAGTTTATAATGAACTTGAACCCTTCCCTGAAAAAATACTGGCTAGAAATGTTAATGTATAATATTTAACGGCTGGCAAAATTTAATTTCCTAATTTTATATTTTTTTAAATTTTGTAAGGTATATTTACTGGATAATTTTTTTATAAATATGGGACTATGTGATTTTAATTCAAATAGGGCCTGCTAATACAGGTACTTTTTTATTTTTCTTTAAAATAATGAATTCAAGGTGAATTTAAATTCATCAAGAACTTAAAAGAATTTTATAAAATTTGTAAAATAAAATTAGTTAAAGTATTTTATCTAAATTATACCTACAAGGCGTAGGATAAATATCAGTGTCCCAACGACTATCATGATAGTTACTAAAATCTGTACTCCTACAAATAGTAAATATAATTTTGCACGTCTATCTGGATCTTTCAT
>JAEYQZ010000108.1 GCA_023409695.1 Methanobacteriota archaeon
CAGAAATTTAAAAGCAAATAATGAAAATAAAAAAATCAGTCAAATTTAAAAATCAAACTTAATTTGTTTGTATCAATATACTGGATAAAAGTTTCAGTTGATCCTAATTGTTCCCCAATTTCATCGATAGCTTCGTTGGGAATTATTGTATGTGGTGAAACAGTTAATTCAATTGTTATGTTGGATTCCTCGTAATTAATTTTTATATAATAGTTTAATTCTAAAGAATGAGCCTCATTTATTTCAAGAACAATATTATCAACTTCATGTATTATATCAAGTTCCCTATCACTAATTTTTTGATTCGCTTCTTTTAGCCAGTCAATATCTTCTTTAAACGTAATATCGCCTCATTTATTTGTTAAAATGTGTTTTACATGATAATTTTTTAATAGTTTTAAATTATTGTAAATTATCTATTTTCACTAGTTTTTACATATTTGCAATGATTTACATGATCTGATTATATTGAGCTCCGCTGATTCCCCTATGCTTTGCATGTTCATGAAATTTAGACATGGAGATCATTTTTAATATCTATTGTTGTCATACTTATTGTGTGGATTGTTAAAGCAAAAGTTATAGATTCTGCTTGAACAATTTACAAATTGCCAAACCAAAAGGAGAAATAAATATGTATATAGAAAAAGTAAAAAACGAGATGAACCTGCCGGAAACGGTGAAAATATTTGACACAACGCTAAGAGACGGCGAACAAACGCCAGGGGTTGCAATGACCGTAGATGAAAAGATACGAATTGCAAAAAGGCTTGATGAACTTGGTGTTAATGTAATAGAGGCTGGTTTCCCTGCTTCATCCAGTGGTGAAGTAGAAGCAGCTGGTGAAATCCTTAAACTGGGGCTAAATGCTCAGATTTGTGGTTTGGCAAGACCATTAAAAGGTGATCTGGACGCAGCAATTGATGCTGACGTGGATTACATACATACGTTTATTGGTACATCTCCCCTTCATAGAGAATTTAAACTTAAAATGAGTAAAGAAGAGATTTTAAGTAAATCTATCGATGCAGTAGAGTATATAAAAGATCATGGTATTGTAGCTGAATTTTCAGCAGAAGACTCTACAAGAACAGAACTGGATTATTTAAAGGAAATTTATAAGGCGGTTGAGGATGCAGGTGTGGACTGTATCAATGTTCCAGATACAGTAGGTGTTATGGTCCCAACTTCTATGAAATGGCTTATAATGGAGCTTAAAAAAGAATTAAACGTTCCAATTAGTGTACACTGTCATAATGACTTTGGGCTTGCAGTTGCAAATTCTCTTGCTTCTGTAGAGGCTGGAGCTAATCAGGTTCATGCAACCATAAATGGATTAGGTGAACGAGCTGGAAACGCGTCTCTGGAAGAAGTTGTAATGGCTCTTATCACTCAATACAATCTGAAAATGAATATTAAAACTGAGGGCCTTGTAAATCTTTCAGAATTTGTTTCAAGAATTACAGGGGTTAAAATGCCTCCAAATAAAGCTATTGTGGGAGAAAATGCATTTGCCCATGAGGCAGGTATACATGTGCATGGAGTGCTTGCAAAAGCGGAAACATACGAGCCAATAACTCCTGAAATGGTAGGCCACACAAGAAGGATCGTTTTAGGAAAACACACTGGTGCAAATGCCATAAAAGCAAAGCTTGAAGAGTATGGAATAGATCTAGATAGGGACCAGTTTAGTAAAGTATTTAATCAGGTTAAAGCACTTGGGGATAAGGGTAAATGTGTCACTGACGCTGATTTAAGGGCTATAGCTGAAAGTATTCTGGGACGGGCAAAAGAAGAAATAGTAAAACTGGAAGGATTCTCAGTAATGACTGGAAACAGTGTACTGCCTACAGCTACAGTTAAACTCAGCATCAATGGAGAAAGCAAAACCGCTGCAAAAACAGGGGTAGGTCCTGTAGATGCAGCAATAAATGCTATTCAACGTGCTGTGGGTGAAACTGCAGATATAGAACTTCAGGAATATAACATAGAAGCTATAACTGGAGGAACTAATGCTCTTGCTGAGGTATTTGTTATAATGGGAGACAAAGAAGGTAACAAAGCAACCGGACGATCTACAACTGAAGATATCGTCATGGCGAGTGTTGAAGCAGTTTTAGATGCAATAAATAAAATACTGATCTTAAGATAATTTAATTAATTTAAGATTATCTTGGTTTAAACAGTGCTGATACTTAAAGGCTATTTAGATTATATAAGTTTTAAATAGTAAGCAGTGCTGTTTTAACTCTTTTTTTTATTTTTAAACAATTTATTTTTAAAATATTAATACAATTAATTTTAAACGGTTTAATATCACAACTATTTAAATTTTTATTAATGAGTTAAAGTGTTTAAATGATTAAAGTATTAATATGCGTAAATGCAAATGATAAATTAGTTTGTAAAAGATAGGGGCATGTCAATGAGTAGCGCAAGAATTCTGGTTGTTGAAGATGAACGGATTACAGCAGAGGACATAAAGGATGGCCTTAAAAGTTTAGGATATAAAGTACCTGCAGTGGTTCACTCGGGTGAAGAGGCTGTTCGTAAAGCAATGGAGCTTCAGCCGGATCTTGTTCTTATGGATATTAAGCTTGAAGGTAAAATGGATGGTATAGAAGCCGCAGGAGAGATTAAAAAGCATTTTGATATACCTGTTATTTATTTAACTGCATATTCAGATGAAAATACTTTAGAGCGAGCAAGAATGACAGAACCATCGGGTTATGTTCTTAAAGAACCATCAGGATTTGTCCATAAACCATTTAAAGAGAGCGAATTACATACTATCATCGAATTAACACTTTACAGGCATAAAATGGAAAAAAATCATGATCAATGGCTGGAGACAATGCTTGAAAATGTAAATGAAGCATTAATTGCCACAGATGAAAATGGAAAAATTAGATTCATGAACCATATTGCAGAGAATATTACGGGCTGGATACAGGAAGAAGTCGTTAACAGAGATTTAACGGATGTTTTTAAAATTCAAGAGGATAAATTTGGTATTAATGAACATTCTATGGATCGAGTCATGTTAAATGATAAAAATGGGACAAAAATTCCAGTTAGTGCCAATTTAAATCATATTAAGGATAATAAAGGAAATGTAAGTGGAATGACTTTAGTCTTCCATAATCTTACATAATTTCGAATCTAATTTTATATTTTTATTAAAGGGGGTAGAATATGCCAATTGCTCAGATTATGGTTGTTGAGGATGAAAGAATTACAGCAAAAGATATAGAAAGCGCACTGGAAAGTGCAGGGTATGGAGTTGCGGGTCTAGTTTTTTCGGGTGAAGATGCTGTTCGTAAGGCAGGAGAGCTCCGGCCGGATCTTGTTCTTATGGATATTAAGCTTGAAGGTAAAATGGACGGTATAGAAGCTGCAACGCAGATCAGGGAACGTTATGATATACCGGTTATTTATTTAACTGCATTTTCAAATGCAGGTATTGTACAGAGGGCTAAAATGACAGAACCTGCAGGTTATCTTCTTAAAGAACAATTTGGTTTCCTTACTAAGCCTTTTGAAGAGAGTGAATTGAACACTACAATAGAAATAGCTCTTTATAACCATAAAATTGAAAAAAGACTTAGAAATCGTGAGCAGTGGCTTGCTGCAATACTTAAAAGTGTAAGTGATGCTGTAATAGCTACAGACTCTAAAGGTAGAATTAAGTATATGAACCCTGTTGCTGAGGATATTACGGGCTGGATACAGGAGGAAGCCATAGGGGAAGACCTGGATAAAATATTGAAAATTTTGAGTAAGGAGTCTAATCTTAACCCTGGAAATACTACAACTGATTTCTTTGATAAAACGGTAATAACAGATAAAGATGGAACTAAATTACTTGTCAGCGGTAGCACTACTCCTATTAAAGATGAAACAGGTAATGCTAATGGTTTAGTTATGGTATTTAGAAAGTACAGACTAAATTGAATATTAATTTTATTTTAAATTTAGATAATAGATCTATAATTATGAAAATATGTTTTAAATGGATTAATAATTCATTAAAAGATGTAATTTTCATGAGAATATGTTATATAAATGGATTAACATGGATTTAAAGATGGAATTCTTATATAAAGCTAAATAAATCTTAAATTGATTATTATATCTACTTATAAAAATAAAAAGCAGGAAAAAAATAGTTCAAAATTAGTGATACTCTGTTCAATAATACTAATTTTGGTAAAAATAGTTATTTTAATTTTAAAAACAATTTAAAAGATTAGTTTATCTAATAAGATATTATTAATGATTATTCAGTTAATTATTGGTTTTAATTACTCTAAGTTATGGATCAGGGAGTTTAAGGAAGAGTATGCAAAACATAAACTATATATATTAATTAAGGAATTATAGTAATATTAGACCAAATTAACATGGTTATTCTTTGGAGGTAAAGTGATGTCAGAGGAAAATGTTGTATACATTGGAAATAAACCCGTAATGAACTATGTTTTAGCTGTCGTAACTCAGATGAACGGCGGAACTTCAGAAGTTATTTTAAAAGCACGTGGAAGAGCCATAAGTAGAGCGGTCGATGTCGCTGAGATTGTAAGAAACAGGTTTATAACTGATGTAGAACTTGGAACTATCGATATATGTACAGAAGAAATCTTAAGCAACGAAGGCGCAGCAACAAACGTTTCAGCTATTGAAATACAACTTACTAAATAGTATTCTTGTTAGCTCCAAAAAAGAAACCAGATGGTTTCCTTTCTCTTTTAATTTTAGGTCTTTTTATTAAAACTTATTTTAAAGTATAACATTCTTTTAAAGATTAAAATATTCATCAATTTTAGGTTTATAAAATTAGTATTTAACTTTAGTTTATCATTTAAACATTTTCTAATGTTTTATTTTATTGAATTTTACAAAATAAATATAAAAATTATCTTATGCTTTTCCCACCTGAGAATCAAGTTAATATAAAATAAGGAGGCGGTAATTGATGATTCTCTTGATTTTGAAAAGTGATACTTCCCTCCGTAAGCATAAGAATTTGATTATCTTAAAAAAATAATAAGAATAGGACGGAACTTTAAGTTCCATCATTTATTTATTCTTTTTTCTTTCTACGTCCTCTTACAGCCCTAAATCCTATAAGTGCTACCAGTATTACGATTACGATCGCGCTTATGTAATATAAGTAAGTTGAAATTGGGCCTGATTTTTTGTCGTAGTTGAGGGCGTACATGGATCCATCGGCAGCACCTACAAATATGTTATCTCCGTATATAACTGGTGTGCTGAATTGGGAGTTGAAGAGGTAGTAGCCTGGTGAGTAACTCCAGTCTTCTTTACCGCTGTATTTGTTTAGTACGTATGTTGTTCCACTGGTTGAGCCGACTACAATATTGTCTCCCATGAGGGCAGGTGTTGATTCTATATTACCTGTGTTTACAGACCATTTTACTGTTCCGTCTCTCATGTCAAGGGAAGTTACGTTTCCGTTGTTAGATCCTACAAACAGGCTGTTGTCATTTGGATCAAGTAGTGCTGATGACCTTACGCTGTCGTTAAAGTCATATGACCATTTCACTGACCCGTTTTCGGTGCTAAGTGCGTAGAAGTTACCGTTATCTGTCCCGATATATAGTGTGCCGTTGTATATTGCTGGGGATGATCTTACTGCATTTCCTGTATCATATTCCCATACTTTGCTGCCGTTTGTATTTACTGCGTACACTTTTCCATCATCTGAACCAAAGAATACTGTGCTGTTGTATACTGCTGGTGATGATTTCACCGCGTTTTCAGTCTGGAACTGCCATTTTAGTGTCCCGTTCTCAAGATCTAATGCATATAATCTTTGATCATCTGATCCAAAGTACACAGTTCCATTGTCTGCCGCTGGAGATGATTCAATGGAATTTCCTGTTCTGTATTTCCATACAGAATCTCCATTTTTCTTATCTAGAGCATAGAAATAACTGTCCATGGAGCCAAAGTACACATTATCTCCTCTTACAACAGAAGAACCTGTTATATTTCCTTGAGTACCGTAATCCCAAACTTGAGTACCATCATTCAAGTTTAGAGCATAAAAAGTTCCGTCTGTTGAACCAAAGTACATTAATTTGTCTGCAATTGAAGGAGCAGATAATATTGATCCTCCTGTTTTAAACAGCCATGCTGCTGGAGTGAAATCTGATGATTCATTTAAATAACCCGTGTGATCCAGATTATACTGGAACATCGGCCAATCTGCTGCTGAAACTGCGGACGCTATTGAAACTGGACCTACTAAAAGACACATCATTATAAGTCCGATGATTATATTCTTTTTCACGACCATTTTAATTCACCTAATTTATGATTTTATGGTTCTGGAAACTATAATTGCATTATAGCTTCCTTTAACCTTACATTCCTCTTGTATTTTATTTATATATCCCTGTTAAATCCTCTAACTCCCATTGCGAAGAACAGTGCTGTAAATCCTAAAAGCACTACTATGTCTAACCATATTGCTCCGACACCTACTCCTTTTAGCATTACTGCACGGAGTGCGTCATTCACATAAGTTAATGGGAAGATATAAGCAAGTTTCTGGAATATCCATGGCATTGTCTCAATTGGATAGAATACTCCTGATACAAACATCATAGGCATTGTAATTGGCATTACCATCTGCATGTAATCTTCCTGTGTGGAAACCCTGGCAGATATCATAACTCCGAAACCTACAAAGCACAATGCTCCAAGTATTAGAACCAGCATTGTAAGTATCATACTTCCCTTTATTACAATTCCAAACAGGACTATAGCCGCTGCAATTAATATTAAAGCCCTTACAATTTCTATGGATAATTTAGAAATTATTTTACCTCCAACAACCGTTGCAATACTTGTTGGTGTCATAAATAATCTTGCAAGTTCTCCTCTTTCTCTTTCACCTGCTAAAGCGTCTCCCATTCCGAACATACATCCAAATAGAACAGTCATACCAATTACGGCAGGTACCAGGAAGTCAATGTATTTGATATCTCCATACATTTTGTTAATCTGCAGGTTAATGGAATCCATTACGCTCTGGAAATTAATTCCCTGTGGAGCAGCTGCAACCTGGTTAGATTGGACCTGTATATTTGAAGCTGATGCTCCTGAAGGTGTTAGATTCATAGCATTTAACTTTTGCAGACCCATCTGGTTTGATATTTGATTAAACAAGGCTTGTGTGGCTGGAATAACTGCGCTTGACGCCATCTGGTCTGATGAATCAACATCAACTACTACGCTCTTGGGCTGCGTACTGCTCATATTGTCATAATTTGCAGGTAGAATTATGGCTGCCTTAACCTGGCCGTTTTGAACCATCTCTTTTCCTTTATCTGGATCCGTTATTATGTCCTTAACGTCATACAGACTCATCCCCTTAATTGCACTAAGGGTCGCGTCAGTTACCTGGCCTTGACTTTGTTCTACCACGACAACTGGAATATTCTCCAGTGTTCCACCCATACCGTAACCGAAAAGGGTTATCATAATTATGGGAAATAAAAGTATTGAAATTAACCGTGGTGGATGTCTCCATAAGACAAGCAGATCTTTTTTAAACATCCACATAATTTTTTTAGTTTCCACCATCATTTGCACCTTCTTCTGCTTCTTGTTTCTTTTTAGAAGTAACTCTCACGAAAACATCTTCTAAGGAAGGATCTTTTGTGGCTATGGAAGTGATATTTCCTCCATGTTCAATTATATCTGATATAACTTCACTTACAGCTTCATCTGAATCTTCTATGTCCATAGTTATTCTTCCAGAAGCATGTTCTACTACATCGTGGACTATGGATAAATTAGTAAGGGTATTAAGCATTTCTTCATTCTTATTGCTGATCATAACACTTAATTCTTTTAAATTAAGGTTGTTATTACTCATGTTACCTGTTATGTATTCAACTGCTTTTTTATCCTCAGGATCGGTTTCCTCAAGGATTTTTTCAAGGGCTTGAGAAACATTTGGGTCAACTCTTGAGTTTTCTTCTTTAATTTCTTTAATCATGGTGTCTTTAAGTCCTTGAGGGGTATCAAAAGCAGCAAGCTTTCCCTGGCTCACAATTCCCACATCATCACAGAGTAATTCTACTTCATACATGTCGTGAGAACATAATATGATTGTGTGTCCGTTAGAGTTCAGTTCTTCAACTAAATCCCATAAAACTCTTTTAGTTGTAGGATCTAAACCGATTGTAGGTTCGTCTAGGAATAATATCTCTGGCTGGTGTATTAAACTGGCTACCACGGAAGCTTTTTGTTTCATACCTCCTGAAAGCTGCTTTACAAGCTTATCTTCGGCGTATTTAATATCCACCATTTCCATGAGTTCATCAGCTCTGCTTATTTTTAGGTCTTCTGGAAGACCATAAAAATCAGCACAGAGATGTACGTTTTCCTTAACTGTAAGGTCACCGTAGAGACTTACCAGTTGGGGAACCATTCCAATTTTCTGTCTAACTTCATTAGGATTTTTTAGAACGTCATAACCTGATACTTTTGCAGTTCCAGATGTTGGAAGGATTAAACATGTAAGCATTTTTATTGTGGTGGTCTTTCCGGCACCATTTGGACCTAAAAATCCAAATATGGTCTTATCCCGGACTCTCATATTCAGAGCATCGACAGCTAAAAAATCATTATTATACATTTTTGTAAGGTCAAATGTTTCTATAGCGTATTTCATAAATATAACTCCTATTATTCATTATTATCTTCAACATCTATCATATCTCTAAAGAATTCCACCCAGAGGCTTGATTTATTCTTTTTAGCAAATTTTCCCATTTCTCTGAATCTGGAAAGAGCTTCTTCACCTTCTGTGGTTATTTCATAGTACTTTACCTTTCGTTTTCCATGATGCTCCCATGATCCTTTTATCAAGTTATTTTTTTCTAGATCATGCAGTACTGGGTATATTTTGCTGGCACTGGGCATTTTGGTATTATATGGAGCGGTAGATTCATGAAATTTGGTCATTATTTCGTATCCATGCTGTCTTTTTTTGCTAATAAGCCAAAGAATCATGGTGTTACCAAAACCTCTCATTAATCCTCTAATAAGCTTTTTTTCGTATTTAGACATGCTATTGAAGAGCTCTTTATGTGCTTTCATGCATTTAATTCTTTTTTCTTCCTCTAAATCATTTTTTGGGCTAGATTCATTTGAGTTATCCACGTTAGGTGTTCTGTCATCGTCCATCCGTTTACCTCCTATACTTCATTTTATGATATATCAAAAATTGATATGTAAGAAAATAATATATCTATTTTGTATATAAAAGTTTTGGATATATCTAAAAATATAATATATTTAGGTTCGCCTAAACTTTTCCAGAAATATAAGTACATCAATACTTAATATAAATTTTTTTGTAAGCTTAAAAGTCGAATTAAAAAATAGGGTAATGAATAAGTAGTTAATGTATCCTATTTTATCTAAAGAGAGATAACAACTATATTTTAATCAAATATAGGACTACAATAAGTAAATATAAGATTCTAAATCTTAAATAAGTATTAAATTATTTAATTTGTAAATATAATAGTAAGTCTAAGATGAATGATTATATTAATCCATAATCTAACAACATTTAAAGATATATTTGGAAAATATTTTCAAAAATGTATTTATAATACGTGATTTTAAGGGGGTTAGTAGAATGAAAATTGGATTTTCAACACTGGCACTTTTTATGAATTCATTGGAACATTTTTTAGAAACGGCTACAAATGACGGCTTTCAATTAATGGAAATGCTATGTGAAGGCCCTTACTGGCCTAGAAACATGATGCTCATGGATAAAAAGGAGCTTGAAGTATTTGATTCTTATGATATTTCTGTATTTTTACACGCTCCTACTATAGATCTTAATCCTGCAAGTTTAAATCCGGGAATCAGGGAAGAAACATTGAAGCAACTTAATGAAACTGTTGATCTGGCTGTAGAAATTGGGGCAAAAGCTATTACAACACATCCTGGCATGATTAACCGGCTGGAAGATAGAATAAGGGACTGGGGAATGGTTTATTCAATTGAAACGCTTCAGGAAGCTAATAATTATGCGAAAGATAGGGGCATTAAATTTTCAGTTGAAAATATGCCTAATAGATATGCATATTTCTGTAACAGCGCTGAAGAACACGAATTCTTTGTTAAAGAGAGTGGTTCTTACGCTACAGTCGATACCGGACATGCCAATACCTCAGAGGATCCAGCATCATTTTTTAAAATGAAAAAAATCGTTTATTATCATTTAAATGATAACGACGGTAAAAAAGACCAGCATTTGGCACTTGGGGAGGGAACTTTTGATTTAAAACTGCTTAATGGGGTCAATAATGGTATTATCGAATTAAATAACTATGAAAATATTTTAAAAAGTAGGGATATACTTATTTCACTGGATCAAAGTGTTTCTGATATAAATGCTAAATAATTAGGGATATAATTTGAGTTAAATTTATTAGAAGTAGAGAGGTGTTTGTTTCATTGAGTCAGAGTGTTTCTGATGTGATTCAAAATAAATTTAAACTTTAAAGAATATATCGGAATTTGAATATCGATGATTGAAGTTTTAAGATAACATATTTATCAGGTGATACCATGGCAAGTGAGGTTTATTTTTCTGATTTTAGATCGAGAAGCAGCAGGGAAAATAAGGTAAGTAAAATAAAAAAAATTTTTAATGCTGCAGGGTTTGCTAATATTTTAGATGAAAGTGATTTAACCGCAATTAAGCTTCATTTTGGAGAGA
>JAEYQZ010000162.1 GCA_023409695.1 Methanobacteriota archaeon
CCTCCCTGACACGGAGGTGATCACGAGTTCGAATCTCGTCCGGCCCATTTGCCGTGGTAGTTCAGTTGGGAGAACGCCAGACTGAAGATCTGGATGTCGCTGGTTCAAGTCCGGCCCACGGCACTCAACTTATTTTAACTAACTATTTTTAAATCATTACAACTATTTTTCTCCAGATTTACTGTTTTTAAAAAGATTTAATATGTTAAAGGGTAATATTATTTTGGAGGAAAATCATGACAAAGAAAAATTTATGTCCCAGATGCGGTTCTAAAAAAATGAAGTGGCAGGATCCTCAGCTAGGAATCTGGGAATGTAAAAAATGCGGTTATCGAGGTTCTGTAGTTATAGAAGACAGCAGTGCGCAGAAAAAAGCCAGAGAAGCTAAAAAAATGGAAAGGCTTTCCTGGAAACGGCAGCTCAGGTAATTCGTTAATTAAAGTTTTAATTTTAAGAAATGATTGTTCTATTAATTTATCAATTTACTCTTCATAATTATTTTATTTATCCATTTGCCTACGTACAAATATCCCTATCGCCCCTCCAACAGCTGTAAGTGCTCCAAATACAATAATTCCTATAAAAATTGTTAAAACCCCTCCAAGAAGTCCAATAACAACCGAAGAGATAAGGCCTACTAAAAAACCATTGATAAGTCCATCAACGTAATCCCTACTTCTACTTACATAAGCAGTTAAAACTCCAGAAACTATTGCTAAAAGCAGTCCCAATATCATAGCAATAACGAATGCAACTGCAAAACCAGAATAATCATATGAAGAATATCCATATGAATATCTACTGACAATTGAGAAAAATAAAATCAATCCTACTATAACCATACTTATTACAAAAAACCCTGCTCCCGCCAGGACTCCTAACCAATTTATCCTTTCAAATAAGTCCTTTGACTCATTAAAATCATTACTATAATTTTTTTCTTTTCTAGATGCCCTACGTGATAATTTCTCTAATTCATTGAATTCTTCAAAATTTTTAATATTACTAACAGCTTTACCGCCTTTCACCGCAATTAATCTTCCGCCACAACTAGAACAAAATGTGCCATTTTCATTTTCCTTCATGCAGTTTGAACAGATGAGCTTAGGCTTATCATTTTTTTCCGGCTCTTGAACAACTTGTTCAGTATAACTCAGTTTACCTCCGCATTGACAGCCTTTAAAATTATCTAGAGATTCCCCTTCTTCAAGCTCGTAGTATCCACCGCATTTTTCACAGACTACATAACCCACAAAATCACCTTGTTTACATACTCGAGTCATAATTCTGTATTGAAATGATTTCCAATTCTGAAAAATTTCCTTAAATTTAGATATAGGAGGTGTGCCTTCTAACATAAACAGCTATTAAGCCACCTGCAGCTGTCATAGCGCCTCCATAAACTATACCTATTATTAATACCATTAGTCCGGATATAATTCCAATACCCATATTTATTTGCCCATAGAATCCTGAAAATAACAATCCAACGGTCAGAGAAAGTATTCCAGAAAAAATTCCTATTATAACTCCAACCATACCTCCAGTTAGTATACCAGTTATATAATCTCTTGTAGTAATATTAGATACTGCCCAAAAACCAGATGCTAGAGGTATAATAGCAGAAATTAAACCAAAAAACAGAGCTACGACTCCTATAATGGGGGATATTGTAGTTATATTTGTATTTTGAGCTGCAAAAATACTTCCTCCTAAAAATATTCCTCCAATTATTCTAATAACTATACTAGCTACAATATAAAATACAATTCCAGAAGTAACTCCATTCCAGTTAATTTTTTCAAAAAAATTTATTGATGAACTTTCAGCTAAAACATGCCTGTAGTCATACCTGTGGTCTATTTTAAAGTTATTTTGATAATTTGTTTTTATTTTAATCCTACTACCACATTTTGAACATATCATTCCTCTTGTTTGTTCATGTCCACATATATTACATCTAATAGCATTCTTTGGTTTCGTTCTCACTTTTTGAATAGACTCCATATAACTAAGGGTACCACCACAATTACAGGCTTCAAAGTCCTCTGGAGATTCCTCTTCTTCAAGCTCGTAGTATCCGCCGCATTTTTCACAAATTACATAGCCCATAAAATCACTGACAATATTTACTTAAAATAATAATATATTATTTGCTATCACTAAAATATGAAAAGGTTTATGTAAAATAAAAAGCAAAACTTAACAGTTTCTAGGTTAATTTTATTAAAAGAAATTGAAATTAAAAATTAAGAAATAATTTAATTAATTATTCAACAATTACACAACAGAACCCTTCAAATAAGTACTTGTGGCCTCATTTATTTTTACCTTAACAAAAGTACCAATTTCGCCGTTTTCTATAACTACAGGCTTATAAGAATCTGTTCTTCCAATGTAACCGCCCTTACTACCTTTTTCTGTGATTAAAATTTCATGAACTTTACCAATTTCTGCAAGGTTATTCTGGTAAAGTATCTTGGATTTAAGATCGTTCAGTGCTTTAGACCTCTTTTTCATAATTTTATGATCTATTTCAGGCAGTGAAGAGGATATAGCCATTGGTCTATGCCTGTATTTAGAAATATGGATAAAATTAGGCTTAATATCATCAATTAACTTTAAAGTATCCTCAAAGTCTTCATCAGTTTCTGTTGGATAGCCCACTATTATATCTGTAGCTATAGAAATCTCAGGTATTTTTTCCCTGATTTCAGATATTATTTCTTTATACTGTGCTACCGTATGACCCCGGCCCATATGCATCAGTACAGAGTCGCTGCCGCTTTGAATAGGGATATGCATAAATTTATAGACATTTTTATGCATGAAAGCATCGATTAACATATCTAAACTTCCCATCATGCTCTTTGGATGCATCATTCCAACTCTCAACCTGAAATCACCAGGAATCGTAGTAATCTTATTTATGAGTTCAGCTAGTCTTGTTCCAGTATCCATCCCATATGCTGCTGTATCTTGAGCTGTAAGCTGAATTTCAACGCATCCATCATCTACTGCACTTTCAATCTCTTTCTTTATGTCTTCAACTGGATAGCTCTGGAGTTTTCCCCGTGCAAACCTTGTACAGCAGTAAGTGCATCTTCCCACACATCCTTCACATATTTGAGATATATGTACAAATGGATCAAAACGCATCTTTGGAAGACCAGCTTTTATTTCATCTCCATGACCAGCCATTCTTGATACTTCACCATCCATACATGATTTTACAACATCTAGAGTTGATTTAATTTGGCGCGGCCCAATCCATCCAGCAGCAGGTGCTGCCTTTTTGAGTTTATCCTGATCAATTTCAACCATACATCCAGAAATTATCAGTTTTTTATCTGAAAACTGCTCTTGAATCTTTTTAATCCGGTTTATAACCTTCTGTTCTGTTGGCTGCTTAACATAACATGTGTTAATTATTATTACATCTGCATCTTCCATCTTTGGAACTATCTGGGCATTGTCCTCTTGCAGAAGCCCTGCCATTATCTGAGAATCACCCTGATTAAATGTACAACCAAACGTATCAATGTAAACTTTCATTTTATCGAACCTGATCTTATGTAAAAATACAAATCAAACTATGTAATTTAATCTAAAATTAGCTATTATTTAGATATTTTTAACTAAAAATTATTTGGATAGTATAATCTCTTATAGTGAATGACCAAATACTTTTGACGCTAATTAATAAGATAATTTGTTTATGTGCTTTGAACCTCCAAAAATATAATTTTTGGGTCCTCGAAATCCTCAAAAATCGAAGAATTTCGATTTTTGGGAGTTAGAAAAATGCAAGGCATTTTTCTAAAATTCATAAGAATTTCGGGGTATCGAAAATCGTAGCTGGCAAAAATCTTCGATTTTTGTAGCCTACAAAATTCTACGAATTTTGTGGTTCAGGGAACTCCGTTACCTTCAACGTCAAAATCAAAGCTAACGAAAAACGAAGTTTTTCGTGCCCCAAAAAATCATTGATTTTTTGAGGGAATTTTCACATGTCATCCACTATAAAAGTAAGATCCTTAACCTATTTTTCAGGCCAGCCATATTTCCCAATCATAGGAACAAATGCGACTCCGCCCAGCGATTTCTCTTTGAATTCAGTTTCTGAGTTCTTAACAATACATATAAGATCCTGAAAATAAGATTGCTCACCAACTGGAACTAAGAGCCTTCCTCCGACTTTAAGCTGTTCTTTAAGCGGTTCAGGAACATA
>JAEYQZ010000245.1 GCA_023409695.1 Methanobacteriota archaeon
GTGTTCAGGCAGTTTTACAGCATGAGATATTCCCCTTATTTCATCTATCTCTAAATCATCGATATTAATTGGATTTAATTTTTTTACAGGACTTATTTTAACATTAACAATACCCCCTCCACGAGGATAATGGCCCCTGCGAATTATATCTAATTCTGCATTATATCCCATTGATTTTAAAATAGGCATGGTAACATGTTGAAGATAATTTACAGGCGGTGACCATCTCACATCTGTGCCCCCTCGTATTTTAATATTTACAGGCGCATCTGCAAATATGGCAGGTATCATAAATGCCTGGAGAACTAAAGTAACACTTCCCGCAGTTTTAACGTCGATATTATAATTTCCACCATTTATCTCTTCAGGGTAAAAAAATAGTTCTTTTGACTCTATTTCAAGTCCTTCAACACGTGCATCAGACAAACCTGCAACAGCCTTCACGGCATTTAAATGTTGAGGCATTAAACCAGATTTAGGTCTATTTGCACGAATATTAGTTATGTGAATAGGATTCCTGGTTAAAGCAGATAATGCAGTAGATATGCGTAAAATAGCCCCTCCACCTTCACCGTGTGATCCATCTATTTCAATCATGATTTTTCAGTAACTCCTATAAATCAATGAATTTCACAATATTTAATCAAAATTATAAAATTACATGTATTTTAGTATAATTCCATGAATTTATTTTTTGATAATGTAAAAAAATAGATGCATAATTCTACTTTAAATATAATCAAAACTATGAAAAATATAATCTTATTTTTTGATAATACAAAAAATTAATGCATACATGAATATGCTAATTCATGTATCTGTTAAGCGTCGTATTCGTATAAAATTAATTCACATGCATCTTTATAGTTTACAATTTCATTTAGATGTGAAAAAGTCTCAATAAATGCTTTAACAATATACTCTTTATCAATGCGTTCAGCATCTTTTGCTGCAAGATCTATCCGTATAGTTGGCGATGCCCCAGGCATTCCAACTGCAGGAATTGTAACTATATGATAGTTTCTAAGGAGAAGTGCTGCAAAAACACATGCAACGTCTGCTGGACTAAATTCAGTTTCAATACCTTTCTGCTTTAATTCATTTATCAAATCATCAGCTGAAAGCATTATACCTGTCGGTGTTTCTCTAATGCTGCTAATTCCTTTTTTTACAGCTTCATACACCATATGTTTTTTTCGGAATGCATCAAGCATTCTTTCTCCGCTGAAGCTCTCAATTGCCTTTATTATTCCTACAATCGTTGCAGATTGAGCTTCAAGACCAAACTGATGTGCCTTCGACTTTATTAAGTCCACAATTTCGCCTTTTCCAGCCATAAGCCCTGCCCTTGGACCATCCATTAACTTATCAGTGCTGGTTATAACCAGATCAGCACCCATATCCATTGCTTTTGGCTGATTGTACAATACTGTTCTTAGCCTTGCTCCAGATGCATCATCTACAAACACAGGAATATTTTTTGATTTTGATAACTCAATTATTTTCAAAAATTCCTCTTCTTTTATGATATCATGGTCCATTGTAGATCCGGTTATAATAACTAAAGATGTATTATCCTTAATTTCAAATTCATCGAGATTATCAAATTCTGTGTAAGAAGCGCCTACAAGTGCAGTACTTCTAGGAATGGAAGGATGAGACGGAAATTTAGGTAAATAATGGATAACCTCGTCACCACGCGATACAAGAGCTAAAATAGTTGCAAGAATTCCAGATGTTGTTCTATTAAATGCAACAATCTTTTCTCCACCCAGATGCTCTTTTCCAAGATTTTGTAATTCACTTTCGAATATAGCGGGGCCGGCATATGTTTCAAGAAGATCTAAATCTTCCTTACTCAATTTAAATCCCCCAGCAAGGCCTGTTAAATCGTAAAGCGCATTTCTCCCATTTTGCTTTAAAATGGAACTGATAATCCTAAATGAATTTTCCCTCTTTTTTACTTCATCAACAGGAGATTTAATAAGCATTTTCTTCCCTTGCGTCCTGATCAGACCTGCCTTTAGTTTCAGCTTTTAATACAATAGCATGATCTGCAGAGTTCTGCAGTGCAGCACTGAATCCAGGCTCTACTCCAATTACAATTGTTTCTTTTCCATTTTCCTTTGCTTTATTTATAATAGGTAAAAAATCAGCATCACGAGTCATGAGAGCAACAACATCAATATTAGGATTATAAATCAATTCCATACCTTCAACAGCCATATAAACATCAGTATCGCCCGCAACAACAACTGGGGTAAATCCCTGATTTACAATAGCTTCTATAAGTTTATCTGAAGCATATTGATTTAAAAGGACTTTACCTACCCTCATATCACCAAAATCAGCTACAATCTTTCTTACAATATCAAGATTAAGGCTAAATTCTTTTCTTAACATATTCGGCCCATCAACAAGAAGACCAATATTTTTTCCGCCAGCTTCCCTTCTTTTTAAAGGAATATAATCCTTTAGGGAAGTCAGCCTTTCAAAGCTACGCATGGTTATCCTCCGACTTATTTTAAATATCTTGTTAACCCATAAATTAAATAGAGTAAAAAACAATGCTTAACTGCTTTTAAATTAATTTATTATTGTTTTTTTACAGTACAGGCTGTTTTTAATCGGTTTTATAGACAATATTTTTAAATTTCCACCTTCTAAATAATATTAACTGTCTAAATATTATGTTCATTTTTCTATATTACTTTACTTATCCAGTTATATAACATGCCTGTAAATTTTGTTAGATAAGCTTTTTTTACAACAGTTCATGATTTAAATTTA
>JAEYQZ010000107.1 GCA_023409695.1 Methanobacteriota archaeon
TAAATTGATTGAGATAGAAAAAGTGAGATTTGTGGGAAAAATCCCACGCTTATCTTCTTCCTTGTCCCCATGCTTTCTGGACATCAGTAGGAGATTTAAATTGATCTTGTGGTAAGTTTTGAATAGTTTGAATTACATCTTGACTTGCATTATTCTGCTTTGCTTTTTGTACTAAATCCTGTTTACTTGCTGGGTAATTCATACCTTTTAAAGCTTTTTCAATTTCTACAGTCATTCCACCACGTGCCATATTATCACCTCATTTGTATATTGTTATCTTAATGACAAGATAACGCTGAATAAGCGGTTATTAAATGTTTATTACTTGAAAGAATTAATTAAATACGATTTCAATTTTGCGGCCGTATTTGGGTTATACTTTTGAATATCTTACTTTAAAAATATTACTACTAATTAAGAAAGAAATATTACTTCTAAAATTCAGATCATTATAAAGAAATTTTTAAAAATTTAACTCAAGTTTCTCTTAAATTTTAACTAAAAAACATATTTTAAAATGTTTAAACTACATTTAAGCTGCTAAAATATCCTTAATATAATTCATAATATCAAATTTTTTAATTTTAATCGTTGGAGGAGGTAATCATTGGAATTTTAGATCCTTTGAAAAAAACAGGAGATTCAGTCGGCGGTTGGACTGCAAGGATCCCAGATAGTATTTGGGCGCCGGTTATGGGTGGATTTCTAATATTATTTGCAGGAATTATAGGTTTAATAGCAGGTCAACCTTGGCTTTTCCCAAGTCTTGGACCAACAGCGTATTTACAGGTGGAAACACCTGAACTTGAAAGTGCTCATTTTTATAACACGATAGTTGGCCATTATGTTGGGATCGTTGCAGGGTTAATAGGAATCACCATTTTTAATTTATGGGCCACTCCATCAGTTCTTGTTAGCCATGAGCTGCTCCCTGTATGGGTAGGTGCAGCAGCAATTGCTATCTTTCTTACCATAGTTATCAACATGTTTTTAAGATCTTCGCACCCTCCAGCAGCGGCTACAACACTTTTAGTGGCTTTAGGAGCTTTCAGAACACCATCTCAAATATCAGCATTGATTGCAGGTGTTTTAATTATTGCAGTTGTCGGCGGAGTACTTAGGAGAATTAGAGTTGGTGGAGGAAAACCAGATTCTTCTAAAGATAAATCCTAATCAAAATGTAAATTTTTAAATTAATTAATATTACTATATTCAAAATATATATTACAAATTAAAAATAGAAATAATCAAAAAGACGTGGGGGTATTTTAAATGGCAGGATTATTTGATATGTTAAAACAGGACCACCAGGAAGTTACAGACATGTTAGAGCAGGCTATAGAAAGTAAAGATCCTTCTCAGTTCCCAAAAGTTAAAAAAATGTTAGATGTGCACATGGAAGGGGAAGAAAAGTTCTTCTATCCTATTCTCAGGAATAAGGATAAGGAAGGAATGCTTGAAGCCTATGAAGAGCATAAGGTGGGAAAGAAATTAATCAGCGAAATATGTGGTACAAAAAGTGGAAATGAAACATGCATACCAAAAATAAAGGTCTTAAAAGATGTACTGGAACATCATATAGAAGAAGAAGAGTCTGAAATCTTTGATGAAGCACGAGAAGTGCTAAGTGATCAACAGGAACAGAAAATAGTTCAACAGTTTAAAGAACTTAAATCACAGAAAATGTAAGTTGTAAAAATTGTGGAGGGATAATATGGCAGAAAATAATGTTTATGAATTATTAAAGAATGACCATGATAATATAAAGAATCTTTTGAGGGAAACTATACAAAATAAAGACCCTTCACAATTTCCTAAAATCCAAAAAGAATGGGAATCCCATATGCTGGGAGAAGAAATATATTTTTATCCCGCACTCAGGAAAAAAGAATCATTTATGGTCCTTGAAAGATATGAAGAACATGAACTTGGCAAAAAATTGATCTATGAATTAGATAAACTGGATAAAGATGATGAACACTGGATGCCAAAAATAGGAGTACTTCAGGAGATTATAGAGCTCCATATTGATGAGGAAGAGAAAGAGATATTTCCTAAAGCAAAAGAGATAATAAGCAAAGAGAAAGAAAGACGAATTCTGGATCAGATAAAAGATGAAAAATCAAGATACGTGAAATCTTACCTTTAGGTTAACTTTTTAACCTTCTTTTTATTGGAATACTTAAATTAAAATCAAATCTATTACTTTTAATTGATTTATTTTTATGGAATTAATTTATAAAAAATTTATTCGAAAATTTAACTATTTTAATAGAATTTAAGGTTTAAATAAATTTATCGAATTGGAATTTTTATTAAAATCAGCCCTATTTTAAGGTGTTATTTTGTTATAGATTATATTTAATATTCTCCCATATTGGGATGTAAGTAATTATTAGTAATACTTTTAATTAAAAAAATAATAAATTTTTAATAGTTTTAATATCTTAATTATAATAAGTGCAATATCTTTTAAACTTTGCATATTCGGCTAAATTATTTATAAATAAGCAAAATGCTTTATTTTGCGCAATATTGCACCTAAATGAATATAAATAAAAGTGGAGGTAAATAAATGTGTCCGTTTATTAAAGTAGGTAAAGGAAATTCAGGTGACATAAACTTACATTATGAAGATTATGGTGAAGGAAAACCAGTAATTTTAATTCA
>JAEYQZ010000186.1 GCA_023409695.1 Methanobacteriota archaeon
AGCGGCACTATAGTGATATATGCAGCAGACAGCCTCGGAAGTCAATTGAATGCTACCGCAAAAGAATTCAAAGCTCAGCATCCAAATGTCAATGTAGAAATACACTACTCCGGAAGTCAGGCTGCAATTAAGCAGATAACTGACCTTAATAAGAGTGCAGATATTATGGCATCAGCTGACTACGCTCTAATTGACCAGAGGTTAATACCTAATTACACAAGCTGGAATGCCAAATACGCACGTAACAATCTGGTAATTGCATACACCAATAAAAGTAAAAACAGCAGCCAGATCAACAGCACTAACTGGTATCAGATATTCAACCAGTCAGACGTGAAATTCGGTTTCAGCGATCCTAATTCTGACCCAGCAGGATACCGTGCGGTCATGATGATAAAACTTGCAGATTCCTACTACAACAACAGCAACATATTTAACAACCTTGTTGCAGCAAATTCTGCAATTACATCTAAAGCAAACGGTACAGGTTATGTATTAAGCGCTCCAGCCAACCTGAATCCAAGTTCACATATTATGATAAGAGACGATGCAGCACAGTTAATGCCATCTCTAGAATCAGGGGCTATTGATTATGCTATCGTATACAAAAACATTGCAGAACAACAGAAAGGTTCAGGTGTACAGTACATGGAGCTTCCAGGTTCACTAAGCCTTAACGACACACAATACGAATCAGACTACAAAAAAATAAGTTTAGTAGAATACAGCGACAGTAATGACACCAATAAAACAAAAGTGATAAAATTATCACCTATTGTCTACGGAATTACTGTGTTAAACAACGCACCACAAAAACAGCTTGCAACAGAATTTGTACAGCTTCTTTTAAGTTCAACAGGTACACAAATAATCAAAAACAGCTTCCAGGAACCTATATCTCCCGCAATAGCAACTAACGATTCAACCAGCATTCCACAAGCGCTTCAGCAGTACATAACCAACAGCACATAATCCGGGATAATCAGGAGAATATATTCTCCTACTTTTTTTATCCTCAAAAATTCTGTTTTTTCAAACATGGAAAAATTTTCTATTTTTCCGGTTGCGAAGCCTGCTTAACAAACATAAAAAATACAATCTTTTAATGTTTTTGCAGGATTTAAATAGTAGTACAGACTAAATCTTAACAAAAACTATACTTATTTTAAGTGGTAGATATGAGAAAACTAGATTATACGACCATTTTCTTTGCATTTATGGGATCTTTTCTGGTCTTGTTCATTTTCATTCCTATACTCAATTTAATGGTATCTTCTGATCCCAGCTCGATCATGAAGAATCTTCAGGATACAGAAGTAATTAAATCTATATTTGTCAGCGTATATTCTGCTCTTGCAGCAACCGTTATAGCCCTTCTATTTGGAGTGCCGCTTGCATATGTTCTGGCAAGGCATGAATTTTTTGGAAAAGGACTCGTAGAGTCAATAATTGATATTCCGGTCGTAATTCCACATACTGTAAGTGGTATAGCGCTTTTACTTGTTTTTACATCAGGAGGCATACTTGGAGCACCATTTAGTAAATTAGGCATCGTTTTTACGGATGCTCTTCCAGGTGTTGTTATTGCCATGCTTTTTGTAAGCTCTTCTTTCGTTGTAAACTCTGCAAGGGAAGGATTTGAAAGTATTGACCCCCGTATGGAAAAAGTAGCCCGTACACTTGGTTCCGGACCTCTAAGAACATTTTTTGTTATAACCCTCCCCTTAGCTTTACGAAGTATCGCAGTTGGGTCCATAATGTGCTGGGCCAGAGCAATAAGTGAATTTGGAGCCATTATAATTATAGCCTACTACCCACTGGCAGCGCCAACTCTTATTTACCAGAGATTCGTGACCTTTGGATTATCAGAGTCAACTCCTGTGGCTGTTATTCTTATAACACTTTGTCTAATACTGTTTATAGTAGTCAGAATTCTTATAAAAGGATGGAGAATCTATGATAAGGATTAAAAACCTTTCAAATGATTGGAAAGAATTTAAAATAAACAACATTAACCTGCAGGTCGAAGACAGCGAGTACTTTGTTATTTTAGGCCCAAGCGGATCTGGTAAAACCATGCTTCTGGAATTAATTGCAGGGATGTGGCCCCCTGATTCCGGGAAAATTTACATGGATAACCAGGATATTACAATGTTTCCTCCGGAAAAGAGAGGAATTGGATTTGTTTATCAAAATTATATGCTTTTCCCTCACAAAACAGTGTTTGAAAACATTGCATTTGGACTGAAGGTGAAAAAAGTCGCAAAAGAAGAAATAAAAACCAGAGTTAATGAGATGATGGATCTCCTTAAAATTTCTCACCTTGCAGACCGCCTGCCAAGAACTTTAAGTGGAGGAGAGCAGCAGAGAACAGCTTTAGCCCGTGCCCTTATTATTTATCCCAAAATCTTGCTTATGGATGAACCATTAAGCGCTCTGGACAGGAAAACCAGAGATGAATTGATGCAGGAATTAAAGGAAATACATAGAAAATTTGATGTGACCCTTGTTCATGTCACCCACAATTTCGATGAAGCACTTATGCTTGCTGATCGAATAGCAATCATGCGGAATGGTGAAATTTCTCAAGTTGGTACCTCAACTGAAATATTCAGACACCCCGCAGACAAATTCGTAGCAGATTTTGTAGGGGCAGAAAATATAATTGAAGGTATTGCTAAAAAAGACGGAGCAAAAATCACCATAGTAGATACTGGAAACATATCCATATACTCTACTGAACAAAAAGAGGGGCACGTTCACATAACTGTAAGGCCGGAAGATATCATATTATCTACACAAAAAGTTGAAACCAGTGCTAGAAACGTCTTTAAAGGTCAAATTAAAGAAATAGTAGATACTGGAGCGTTAATAAAGCTGACCATTGATGTAGGTGAGCCGCTAATTGTATTTCTAACGCGTCAGTCATTTTTAGATATGGAGCTAAACATAGGAAAATCCGTCTGGACATATTTCAAGGCCACTGCAGTACATGTATTCTAATATTTTTAGGTTAAAATGTAAGTAGCCCATTAAAAATACAGTAGTGAATTATAAAATTAAATGTATTTAACATAACTTTCAATTTAAGGACGCATTCATCTAATTTAATTGTACAAATTTGAAACAGAAAAAAATATGGATTACATATCCATAAAAAATCATAGGGTAGTTTAACTAATAAAAAAGCAGTAGATATAACGTTAAGTAATTAATCGCCACATCTGTCAATAACAATTACAGTTACGTCTTCCTGGCCTTTAGGAGTATGTCTGATTTCGATTAAGTCGTCTTTTACTTCTTCCAGATCTACTTCAATGGTTGAATTTAAGGTGTCACCCATTACCTGAACCATTACACTGCAGGTTTCCCTATCTTTTAAGCATTCAGTTTCAACGTTTATAACTTCTCCAGGAGTGTAAACTCTATTATAAGATAATTCTATGTTGTCATAGGTTTTTACGTTATTTTTTATGTATTCAATAGCAGCATCACAATCCATTGTTATTTCTTTTTCCATAAAAAATCACCTCTTAACTAAGGCCATTATATTCAATAAAGTATGTGTATACTATTATTTTAAAGTTTCTTCAATGACAATTATAACGAGTTCATCGTCAGTGTTAGTATGCCGAATTTCCAGTATATCATCTTTAATCTGTGTTAAATCAAGATGGACTGTATCATTTAATAATTCACCCTGTAATTGAAGTGTAAGGTTTAAGCTTTCCTCTTCTTCATCTTCTTCTATATCCAGAACTTCTCCAGGTACATAAACCATATTGTAAGAAATTTCCAGAATATCATACTGCTTAACTTCATTTTTGACGTAATCTACAACGTCATTGGCACTCAATATTATTTCAGTTTCCATGATTATCACTTGATCTTTCTGTAAAATAAAAGTTTCTAAAAGTTTTAATTTTTAAAATTAAGTCCTATATCTTCAAAAAAAAGAAAAAAACGGCGGCGAAAATTAAAAACTTTCGCCGTCCTCGAAAATGAGTTTTCAGGGCCCTTGAAAACTCTTGAAAGCTAAAGTTTCAAATTATTTTCGAGCGAAAAGATCAGAGTTTGTCCCTGTTCTTTTCAGCATTTAGCCATAGTCGGCCTTTTCCGTTTAAAGCGATGTCACCGATGTATTTTATGTATTTTCCGGATAATACTTCTCCTTCAATTTCAGGATTGTCGTATATACCTTCCTGTGTGAACCCTTCGAGTAAACGTCCGAGTTCTCCGTTAACAACGATGTCACCGTTTTTCATCTGTCCACCAGGCCATCTGGTTACGTCACCATCGATCTGGATGTAACCTTTAGTCATGTGGATACCTGCAAGAATATCACAGTTTCCTTTAACGATTATTTTACCACCGGATAAACATTCACCGAGCTGTTTGCCAGCGTTTCCGTAGAGGGTTATGGTTCCTCCACTCATTCCTCTCCAGTCACCAATATATGATGATCCGCAGAATTCTCTGGTATTTCCTGTGATGGTAAGGGATCCTCCCCTCATTTCTCTACCGGCGTAACTGTCTGCATTTCCGTTAACTGTGATGGAACCTCCTTCCATCTCAGCTCCGCAGTGTAAATCCGCGTCTCCGTTAACTATGATTTCACCTGCACTCATTTTGCTACCGATGTATTTTACTCTGCCACAATCTCCGTTTATGACCATTTTTACATCGCCAGCGCTTTCAGCATCTCCTTCCACTCCTATAGTGAAGTAGTCGGTGAGTGGGAATCTTGAGTTTCCAATTGGCACCATATACTTTTCAAAGTCTGCTTTTTCCCAAGTGTATACTTCATCTGGAATTAATTCGTCGAATTCCAGTGCTATTGGGGAAGTCTTTATTTGATCTAAAGTTATTGTTTTCAAACTTAACACCCCTTATTTACTTGCTTGATTAATTGTTGTTTCAATTGGGTTAGGTAAATACTTGTCATATACCTTATAGTTTTCAAATTTAACTGAATAATATCTGGTAAAGTCAGGCATTACCCTTTCCATTACTGATTTTTCTTCTTCTTCTAATCCTTTTACGTTGGTCCATAAGGTCTGGCTTGGTTTGATGCTTACAACTTCACCGTCTTTGACGACTATTTGACCATCTTTAATTGTGTACATTGCGCCACCGAATGCTTTTTCTATGGCTGCAGGTTCTTTAGATGGGTCTGTGTCAAATGGGTTAATGTCGTATACAGCTATGTCTGCATTGTAACCAGGTGTGAGTTCACCTCTGTCCTGATATCCGTAGATTTTAGCTGGTCCTGCTCTGGTAATGATTGCTATTTCATTGAAGTCGTATTCTCTGTCAATGGTTGCGAGTGCGGTTCTTCTGTGAGACCATGGGTGGACTTCTTTGTTGTCCATCATTTCATTTCTTCTTTCGCTGCTCATTAACCAGGAAATGATTCTTGGGTATCTTATGAATGGACCTGCGTTAGGGTGGTCAGTTGTTAAACAAACTTGCCATGGATCTTTGACTCCCATGAATAATTCTAATCCAACAGCCCACTGGAAAGCTGAAACTGGAGCTTTTGGTGAGTAAATACATGGTACAATACCAGATGCTGTTTCCAGTTCAATATCCTTGTTAGCCCATTTAAGACCATTTAGCTGGTGTAAGTCAAACTCAAATGGAGCATCAGCTGTCATGGTTGTGGTTTCGTCAAGGGTTATCTGTCCAACGTCCATTGTTACATGTTTGTTTTTGTTTATGTAATCTGTAACATAATCTGCACCAGATTCAACATCTCTCCAGCTGGTACCAGCGTATGAGTGGAACTGAGCGTGAGTTATGTGGACAGTCTGGTTTCTGACAGGTGAGTTTTTCTCAACATCTTTGACTATGTCTAAAGATCCTATGGTTGTTGGGTAGTTTCCTGGGTGTCCTAAGTTGTTAGGGTGTATGTGTATTGAATGTGGAAGTCCTAACTTTTCGTTAGCTTTTGCAAGCGCAGTTATTACTTCTCTGGAAGTTACGTCCCAGTATGGAGCAGGGTCGTCAATTCCGTGTACGTTCATACCCCATCCCCATGCTTCACTTCCACATGGGTTAACTATTTTTACACCGTAACATTTGGTGAGTTTTAACCATGAAGAGATGAATGCTGCGAGCTCGTCTATTTTACCTTCTTTAGCAAACTGGAGTACAAACCAGTTGTTACCAAAGAGAGCGAGTGGTGTAATGTCGAGGTTAGGTATAGCCATTATCTCTTCGTGAGTGTGTTTAGCTTCTAGTGGAGGTACAGCTGCTTCTGTTACTGTTCCGTATCCCATTCTAGAGTATCTGTATCCTGTTGCAGGACAGCTTGGTATGGAAAATCCACTTTCGGATCTGGTAACTGCTGTTTTGCTTGTTACCCCTTTTCTTGAATCTTCAGGTCTGTATAACCTACCTACAACGAGTTTTGGTCCTGCTACGTGAGCGTGAGGATCAATTCCTGCAGGCATTACAATTTTGTCGGTTACGTCAATTACTTTAGCATCAGAAGAGACGTTTTCAACGATTTTTCCATCCTTGAACATTACGTCTTTCTTTTCTCCTGCTATCTTGTTGGCAGGGTCGTAAACAATACCGTTTTTAAGTATGTATTCCATGAAATCACCTATTTAGCTAAAGCTCCTTCTTCGGATTGTGAAGTTCCTTGCTCAGCTTTGATTTTTTTAACTCTTTCTAATAATTCTTTTACGATCCATTCATCGTCTCTACAAGTTTCAGGTTTGTCTATAGCTTTTTTCATGTAGATTGGAACACCGTCCATCCTATAACTGGTACCAGCAGCTTCCACACCTACAAAGGATCCTGGAAGTACAACATCTGCTATTTCAGTTGATGGTCCCCAGTGGATATCTACCTGAATAACTGGAATTTCTGCAAGGTGTTTTACAGCTCCTCCAGGGTAGTGTGCTCCTGGGTCTGCAGCTATTACCATGAATACATCACATTCTTTCCTTGTTAAGAGATCTATGGTGTTGGTTTCCCCGTTCATGTATCTCTGGTATCCTCTTGAGAAGTCGACACCATATGGGAATCCAGTTTCATAAGCCATGAAAATGTTAAATCCGTTAACGTTGAAGTGACCCCTCATAGGCATTAGTACCCATTTAGAGTATTTGTTTAAGTCAGCTATCATCTGAATAGCTATGTCAATGTTCCTCTGTTTGGATAATGTGTGGGTTAAACCTAAACCAAAGAAGAGAGCACCGAATTGAGCGTTTTTCATTTTTTCGGTTAATTCATATATGTCTTCTTTAGGTATACCTGAGATTACATCTTTTTTGAGTTCTTTACCTTTTAAAACTGCCCTTATAGCGTTGTAGAACTCATAGTCACCGTTTTGTTCGAATCCAATCCATACATCTGACATTTTAGCTGTGTCACTGTATTTAGGGTCCATTGTAACTAAGGTTCTGTCGTATCTTCCCCTTGGTCTGAAGTATCCTCTTGGGAAAGTACTGTATCTAGCAAGGTGTCTTGGGTGAGAGTTCATAGCGTTACTTCCAGTGTAAACACACATGTCAGCTCTGTTTTTAACTTCACCGAGAGTCATAATTGGGTAACCTACGTTTTGAACTGCCTGAATTGAAGGACCGTGGCAGATAGTTGCCTGGTTGTCTAAGACAGCTCCTACTAATTCCCCGAGTTCAAGACCATGGTGCATTGTTTCAATTGAAGTTTCACTCCAACCGTAAAATACAGGCCTTACAGCCCCAGCTATAAGTTCTGCAGCTTTATCTAAAGCAGCATCCCAGTCAACTTCTTCAAGTTCACCTTCTTCATTCCTTATCATTGGCACTAATAATCTCTGGTCCATATCTTCCATAATCTTACTAGCACCGAGTCTGCAAGCATGTCTTACTGCAACAACATGCCCATTTTTAACTAAATAATCTAAATCATCACAGTTACATCCGCAAAAAGCGCAAGTACAATTTTCTACGATTTCATCGTAGTCTGTTATTGGTTCTTCGTAATTTGCCATTTATGTAACCTCCTTATAATTTCTTGTAGACTGGCATCTCTCCAAGTGAAGTAAGTTTGGCGATGCTTTCCTCGTCCTTATCAGAAACGTATTTTTTGTAGGTTGCCCTCATAAGGTCAGCCATTAATAAAACGTCTTCATCAGATTTTTCAACTGTACACATGATCCCTTTGTATGTAGGGTCACAGCAACAGTAGGTTTCAGGGCTGGTTACTACGTTTGCCCATGGTCCTTTTGGTATAAATATTGTGCCTTCATGAGGAGCATCCCTTGAGTGAGCAGCGTATACTATTACTTCTCCCCAGTCAGAAACTACTTTAACATGTTCCCAGTTAGCGACACCTAATTTAGCCATGTCCTTAGGGTCCATGTATGCTACTCCTGAAACTTTTCTGTATTCATCTTTAAGAGTAGATCCTCTTTTTTTGCAAGCTCCTTGGTAAATGTCGGAACCTGTGTTAAGCATTACTTCTAATTTAGTTCGTTCTTTAGCAGTTGGTTCTTCAAATTTTACTACTTTTGGAACGGCTGGTTTTTCTACATAAGTCAAATTTAACACCTCATTCTAGCCAGATTGCATCTGTAGGACAGAATACTTGGCAGGTACCACATTTTGTACAGCTATTTTTACTGAATAATTTGATTACTCCATTTTCAACCATCATAATTACGTCTTCGGTCTTAGGACCGTGTCCACCTGAAACTTCAGGACTGATTGATGCATTTATTGGGCATGCGACTACACAAACACCGCATCCGAGACATTTGTCTTGGTTTACTTTAAGTTCCATTTGATCACCTGTATGATTTTAAGTTTTTAAAGATTCTAATCTTTGTTGCCATGATTTGGATTTAGTAGGTGTGTAATTAACTGCAGTTCTTTTTACGTTTATGGCTTTTGTAGGACATACATTTGCACATGCTCCACAGTATATACAGAACTGTTCTTTTTTATCGATTTTTTCACCGATTTCTGCTGGTTTGGATGGTTTGTGGAATTCTAATACATCACATGGACATATATCTACACATGCTCCGCAGGTTGTACATTTATCTTCGTCAAATTCCAGTTCACCTTCGAATGGTTTTTCAACGGTTACTGCTTCTTTTGGACAAACGTCTTCGCACCATCCACATCTTACACATGATTCTTCATCAATGATCGCTTTACCAGTGATTTCAGCTGCTTCTGGGCTGATTTCGTATTCACCGTATGAACATGCTCTGCATGCTTCCATTATAGCGTTTTCAGGACATGCACGTTTACATACACCACAGTAAACACATTTTTCTTCATCTACTGATATTTCAAAGTCTTCAGGACCTTTCTGTTCAATTGTTATAGCATCTGCAGGGCACATTTCTTCACATACACCACAGTCTATACATTTTTCTTTGTTGATCTCGATTTCACCAGATACAAGTTTTGACCTGTCAGGGAGTACCCTTGCAACGGTTACTGCTTCCTGTGGGCATGCTCTTTCACATGCTTTACAGTAAACACATGCATCATCACTTATTTCTGCAGAAGATACGAGACGTGGGTAAGTTTCTATTTCTTTAATTGGTTTACCGTCTATTGTGAGATCTAATGCATCTACAGGGCATGCAACATCACACATACCACAAAGTACACATTTATGTTCGTCGATTGTTATTTTTGGCTCTTCAGCACCGGTTCTTACTATTGCACCAATGTCGCCGAGCTCTATTGCCTCTACTGGGCATATTTGTTCACAAATGCCGCAGCCAACACACACTTCATTCTTGAATGACAGCTTTCTTTCTTCTTCAGCTGATCTTTCAATGTCGAAATTTTTGGCTTTGACTTCTTTTACATTTGCAGCCATTATTTTTCCTCCATCATGATTTTAATTGAATTAGTAGGACATTTTTCTTCACACATAAGACATCCACAACATGACTCAGAGTCTATCTGTGCTTTGAGATTATCCAACGAGATGGCATTCATCAAACATGTATCTACACAAAGTCCACAACCAATACATGAATCCCTCACTTTTGCTCTGTATTTTTGGTTTAAACATGTCTTAACAATTGTTTTTGTTGTATCCCTGTCATCTAAAAGAGCACTTGTTAGCTCCAGAAAATCCTTTGGACAAAAACCTTTAATGAGTTCTGCTATCTCTATAGATCCCATCGATATATTTCTACCATTCAGATAATGAGAAAGGGTTGATCTGTCCATATCCAGCATTTCTGATATTTCTCTCTGGCTGCGTCCCTCTCTAATGAGTTCTACTGCCGCTAAATACTTTAATCCTGAAGCAATGTGTTTTGGCATGATGGACACCTTGTGTATTAATTACACATCTTGTTTCTATAAATATATATATTTCGACTAGGTAAATATAGAAAGTTATATATATTGATGTGTACTTGATACACATCTTTACACTATAAAAATCACCGCACATATACATACTTTTTCAAAAAAACTGCATACAATTAAAGCCCTTAAAATCCTTTAATTTTAAATTTCAAGCTAGATAAATCGTTTTTCCATACTGGCATTTTGAACCTATTTTAGGGGGCCATCATAATTTTAAAATTTAACAAAATAACAACCTATTTGCACTAGCTTTTCAAGACATATTAAAAGTTAAAAAAATAATCAATTTATGATATTTAACTGGTGTCTATTATGTACTCATCAAACTTAATTCCAGTAGAAGATGCACTGAAACTAATTGAAAGTGTAAAAATAACACTTAAAAAAGAAGATATACCTCTTGAAAAAGCAAATACAAGAGTTTTAGCTGAAGATATAGAAGTATTGATTGACGTTCCTCCTTTTGACAGATCTGCAATGGACGGGTATGCTGTAATAGCAGAAGATACCTCTGGCGCTTCCAAATCAAATCCAATATATCTGGAAGTTATAGATGAAATTGGAGCTGGAAATGTATCTAATCATAGTTTAAGTCAAGGAAAAGCCATTAGAATAGCAACAGGAGCTCCCATGCCTTCTGGCTCAAATGCAGTTATAATGGAAGAAGATGTTGAACAAACAGATAACAAGATCAAAATAACTAAAAGTGTTGCTTTTAATAGAGACGTAGCGCTTAAAGGCGAAGATTTAAAAAAAGGAGAAATTATCTTAAAAAAAGGGCAAATTCTAGAGCCTAATCACCTTTCTGTAATAGCATCCTCAGGTTACAGTACAGTTAAAGTATTCAAAAAACCTGAAGTTGGAGTTATTATAACTGGAAATGAACTTGTAGAACCAACTACAAATCTTGAACCTGGGAAAATAGTAAATTCAAATAGATTTGCTTTAAAAGGACTGGTTGAGGATTCCCTTGCAGTTCCTCACATTAAACACTGCAGAGATGATTTAGATACCATGGTAAATGAACTCCAGAAATACGTCCAAAAATATGATGTAGTAATCACAACTGGAGGGACTGCAATCAGCAAAGGAGATGTTGTGGTAAGCGCAACTTCTAAACTTGGAGAAATTTTAGTTCACGGTGTTGCCATCAAGCCCGGGAAACCTGTTGGCTTTGGTGTTGTAAATAATAAGCCTGTTTTCATGCTTTCAGGTTATCCAGTAGCTGCAGCAGTACAGTTTGATATTTTCGCAAGAAATCATATCCTGAAAATGCAAAATATCTGCAAAAAATTCGATTTAATAGAATGTACTGCAGGTGACGATATAAGATCATCTAAAGGTAAATGCAATATAATAAGGGCAAAACTTGAAAATGACTTGGTTTACCCAATAAAGACAAAAGCAGGCATAAATAAATCCGCAGTGCTGTCAAACTGTTATATATTTGTTGATGAAGATACTAAAAACATAAAAAAAGGTGAAAAGTGTAATATACTTAAATATAGCTCTTTTAAGGTTTTTGAGTAAATTTAAGTTATATTTTTACTTTATTCCTGTTTCTTTTGTAATCTGACTTAGAAGTTCTTGAGCTTCCCTGAAGTTTTCATCTGTTACAAGCAGGCTCCGGAGTATTTCAACAGCTTTATCATATTTTTTAAGATGATATAATCCATTGGCCTGCAAATATAACGCATATTTATAAAACGCATCGTCGTCTTTAGAGTAGGTGTAAAGGAAATTATCAAAGGCAGTTACAGATTCATCGTATTTTTCCAGCATAAACAGCGTGTATCCTTTGTTGTACCACACCATCCTATCAAGGGGATTTAAACTACTAACCTTCTCAAAGCATTCAAGCGCCTCTTTATATTTTTTAAGTTCTAAGAGAGCTATTCCTTTGTTATTCCATGCAGGGAAATAGTCTTTATCAAAATCAATTGCTTTACTAAAAAATTCTATTGCTTTTTGAACTGCACCCTGTTCTAAACATGACATTGCCTGTTTATGAAACATTTCCGCTTCTTTTTTACCCATTAAATCAACCCAATTATCGTTGTTCTGTAATTATTTACTTCAACATCATATAAAAATAAAAATTTAAAAGTTGATAAATTTATTCTTTTTCAACCTTCACTGCACAAACCTTAAACTCTGGTGTGTTTGAAATTGGATCCATTGCAGGGCTTGTAAGAACATTTGTAGGTGTCTCGCCAAAGTGGAATGTCATGAAAACTACTCCCTTTGGAGATACATCTGTTACTTCAACCCTCGTTTTAACTTCACCACGCCTGGAGATAACTTTAACAATGTCACCATCTTCGAGTCCAAGTTCTGCAGCATCTTCAGGATTCATTTCAACAGGATCAGTACCATATAATTCTACAAGCCCTTCTACAGCACCAGTCATAGTGGCTGTGTGGTAATGATAGATACTACGTCCAGTTGTAAGTATCAGAGGATATTCTTCGTCTGGAAGTTCAGCTGAAGGCCTATAATGTAGTGGCATAAACTTTGCTTTACCATTTTCAGTTGCAAATTTTTCCACATGAAGCATTTTAGTTCCAGGATCTTCTTTATCAAGACACGGCCACTGTATACCCTCTTCTTCAATTCGATCATAGGATATTCCACCAAATATAGGTGCAATTGAGGCAATTTCATCCATAACCTCTGATGCATCTTTAAAGTCAAATCCATCTGCACCCATCTTTTTAGCAATCATGCAGGTTATCTCCCAATCTGGCTTGGATTCGCCAACAGGCTCAATTGCTTTACGCACTCTTTGCACCCTACGTTCGGTGTTAGTGTATGTACCATCCTTTTCAGCAAAAGAAGTCGCAGGTAGTACTACATCAGCTAGAAGAGCAGTTTCAGTTAAAAATATATCCTGAACTATTAAAAATTCAAGGTTTTCAAGGGATTTGACTATACTTGAGGAATCAGGTTCGCTTAATGCAGGGTTTTCACCTATGATATACAGAGCTTTAACTCTGCCTTTACTTGAAGCCCCTATAACACAAGGCATTTTCATTCCCATTGAATTGTTTAATTTAACGCCCCAAATTTCTTCAAATTTCTTATGAACATCCGGATCATCAACTTTCTGGTATCCTGGATATACATTAGGTAATGTACCCATATCACATGCTCCCTGGACATTGTTCTGTCCACGAATAGGATTTACACCTGTTGAAGGTTTACCTACATTTCCTGTAAGAAGTGCCAGGTTACTTAGTGCAAATACATTGTCAGTCCCATGTGAATGTTCTGTTATACCCAGAGAATACAGAATAGATGCAGGTTTTGTAGATGCATACAGTCTTGCTGCTTCTTTGATTTTTTCCTTGTCAACACCTGTAATTTTCTCCACTGATTCAAGATCAAACTCATTAAGGGATTCTTTAAATGCATCGAAATTTTCACACCTTTCATTAATGAAAGAAGAATCAAAGAGTACTTCATCAACTATTACACGCATCATACCCATTAGAAGAGCAACATCAGTTCCAGGTTTATGCTTTAAGTGTATATCTGCATGTTTAGATAGTTCTATTTCTCTTGGATCTGCAACAATGAGCTTAGCTCCATTTTTAGCAGCTTTGATCATTCTCATCCCAATCACAGGATAAGAAGACGTTGCATTAGTGCCTATAATAAATAAACAATCCGCATCAGTTATTTCAGCTACAGAATTAGTCATTGCACCGCTTCCAAGGGTTTGAGCAAGCCCTGCAACCGAAGGAGCATGACAGGATCGTGCACAGTTATCAACGTTATTCGTACCCATTACCACACGTGTGAATTTCTGAGCAGCATAATTATCCTCATTTGTACATCTACATGAGGAAATTGTGGCAAAATCATTTCCGTTATATTTTTTAAGGTTTTCTTCTATAAAATCAAGTGCTTCATCCCATCCTACTTCTTCAAACCTTCCATTTCGTTTTATAAGGGGTGAATTTAATCTATCAGGATGGTTGACAAATTTATATCCAAATCTGCCTTTAACACAGAGATTTCCTTTATTTACATTATTATCTGGATCAGCCCTTACACTCGTAATTTCATTGCCTCTAACTCCAAGATACATGTTGCAGCCAACAGCACAATAAGGACATGTAGTTTTAACTTCCCTTGAAGGTTTTGGAGCATTTTTAGGAACAAGTGCACCTACTGGACATCTTACAACACATCCCCCGCATGATACGCATGCAGATTCCATTATAGGCTTATCAGCAAATGTTGTAATCTTTGTATTGTATCCCCTGAATCCAAAATCAACCGCATTTACACCCAGCATTTCGCTGCATGTTCTAACACATATTCCGCACAGCACACATTTTTTGAGATCCCTGTCAAAAAATGGATTGGACTCGTCTTTTTCCAGGTCTATGGTTGAACACCTTAAACTTCCCAGATCATCCCTTTGAATGCCGAGATAAGAAGCTATCTCCTGCAGTTTGCATTCATTATTTTTAGCACATGTAAGGCAGTCCATCTCATGGTTTGCAATTAAAAGCTCTGCAACAAGCCTCCTTACTTTATTTACCGCTTCACTTTCACTTTTTATATCCATTCCATCTTGTGCAACTGTTTCACATGATGTAACCAATCTTCCCTCGTCATTTTCAACTAAGCACAGCCTACAGGCCCCATATGGCTTTAAATGAGGACTGTAACATAAATTTGGAATATAAATGCCATTTTCAAGCGCTGCATTAAGTATGGTGGTTCCTTCTTCCGTTTCTATATTAAATCCATCTATTGTAAATGTGATTTTATTTTTCTTCATGTTAACCATTGAAATCTGTAAATTATCAAAATTAGATTCTAAAATGAGTATCTATCCCACATATACATACTCTATTATCTCCAAAATATGGAAAATATTCGATATATGTAAGTTATTTAGAAATTATATATCATCATATTTATTTATATTGAAATTCCCAAAATGTACAATACATATAAAACTAAAATGAATAATTATATTTAATACACTTGATATGATATACCTCTCAAAAAAGCATTTAATCATCCTATAGGTGTAATTATGAAAGTTATAGCTGTTTCTGGAACAAAAAATACGGGAAAAACAACACTTGTTACAAGAATCGTTGCTGAACTCACAAGCAGGGGCTTCAGCGTTGGAACTATTAAGCACACACACCACACTTTTGATCTTGAAGGTAAAGATACATGGAAGCACAGGGAAGCTGGAGCTGAAATTGTAGTGGGCTCAGGTGATGAAACCTTTTTAACTGTAAACGAAAACATGGACTTAGACCAGCTTTTGAGTATGATGAAATTTATTAAAGACCTTGATTTTGTAGTTTTAGAAAGTTTTAAACATTGTAGTTATGCCAAAGTAGTTACATCAGATATTGAAGATGAATTCACAATAACCAAAGTCAATGCTCTTGAAATGAGTGAAGATGATGTTAAGCCACTTGTAGATCTAATTGAAGAGAGAAGCTACGGGATTTTACAGAATTTAGATTGTAAAAAATGCGGTTTTGAAAACTGTACAGAGTTTGCAAAAGCAGTCGTAAAAGGAGAAGTAGAACACGGTACAAAATGTAAAACTGAATCTGATGAGATTTTACTCAGGATAGATGACCGCATTATCCCAATGAACTTTTTTGTGCAGGATTTCGTTAAAAATGCCGTTAAAGGTATGACAAAATCCCTCAAAACTGAAGAATTCGGAGTAGTTGAAGGCAAGAAGATTGAATTGTTAATAAGGGATAAAGATTA
>JAEYQZ010000233.1 GCA_023409695.1 Methanobacteriota archaeon
TCATTCAGGTCTCTCAATACCGAACATCAAAGAAAATAATCCTCATAAATTAGAAGAAGGAGATGTTCTAGCAATAGAACCATTTGCAACCGACGGTATTGGAAAAGTTACAGATATAAACGAAGCATACATATTCAAATTCTTAAGAGACAGGCCCATGAGACTACTTCATGCAAGAAAAGCTTTAAAAATTATAAAAGAAGAATATAAAAGTTTAAACTTTTCAGGTAGATGGCTTACAAGTCATTTCAGCGAGCATCATTTAAATGCAGCAATGAGAATGCTAGTTTCATCAAGAGCAGTTTACCCATATCATGTACTTAGAGAAAAAAGCAATGCAGTCGTTGCACAATCAGAACACACTGTTATTGTAGAAAGCGATGGTTGCACTGTTATTACGGAATAATATCCCTATTTTTCAGCCTTCTTTCTATTCTTCTTCCACTAATCGATGCGTCTTCATCAGTTAAGTCACTGAAAGAGTTGAAATGATCAAGCAAAGATATATCTAAAAAATCAAAGCTTTTAAGATTACCATAATCATCCAAATAGTCAAAAGGTACCGTATAAAGATAATAACTGTAATATTCACAGGTATTTGGTTCAGGATTTATGTAAGACAGTATTCTATTGAATTTTTTAATATCTTCTATATCAACATCTGTTAAAAGTATATGGGATCCTAAAACAGATAGATAAGCTTTTGCTTTACCTAAATCTTCTTTCATCCATTTTTTAAGATCTTCTGCCTCACCAAGTAGTTTATTAATTCTATACTTCACTTTAAGTCCATTATCAGTCAGTGAATACATATTATAAGGAGCAAGAGACATTAACATCTTCTTTTGCATTTTAAAGTATCCTTTATTAATGAGAGGATCTCTTACATATCTATTTTTATATTCTATAGGCGAACCAATTTTTTTGTATAATTTATTTACAAATTCATCGAGCCTCAACTCATGATGCTCCAAAATCAGTTCTATTAATATCTCTTCATGTGGTTTAAAAGACCACTGGCAGGATTCCCCTTCACTAATAATTATACTGCTATGTGAACCCTTCAAAAAGTTGAATTTCTCGCCTATATCCAATTTAAGGCTCTTTTTTAAGAGTAAATCCATTAATGTGAATTTTATCATTTTATCTCCGCTAGCTTTAGGAGATATAATAATCAGGGATTCAGCAGGAGTTAAATTTAAGGATTCCATTTATCAGAACTCCATTAAAACTAATATCATTTCATCGGATTGATTGTGTGGCGGCTGTTACTTTTTTACTACCGTCTTTATCCTGTAGTTCATCATATACGCCCTGTGCACTGTTCAGGTATTCCATTGCGCTGTTCATTTCCCCTTTTTCTTTGTATATTATACCCATATTATAAAGTGCATCCGCCATTTCTTCCCTGTTATTTGTTTCAATGGTATATTCATAAGCCTTATCAAAATATATTAACGCTTTATCTAAATTACCACGGCGCATGTTTTTTATTCCATTTAACATAAGCTGAGATAATTCTTTTCGTTTTTCGGTTGTACGTAACCTGTAATACAAGATTAACATACCACCATAAGCAAGGCATATTGCCCCTAAAAGTGTAATTATGTCCATTTTAATCACATAATGATAGTTATAATCGTTGAAATATAATTTAAATGAGAATTTAAAAAAATAAAAAGTTAGTAGGAACTAGTTCCTACATTTTCAAACTTAGAAGTTTGCAAGTGGGTCTTCTTTTTCGCTGCTTGCTTTGTATGGGACAGGTAATCCCATTGCGATCCTTTCATCAATTGTTTTTTGATTCTTGGTTTTTTTGTCTGTAGCAAGCTTTTCTAAGAGACCGAGACCTGGTTTTACATCAGCCATAGGTTTAGTTTCGATTAAACCTGCATCAACAGCAAGTTTAAATACACTTTCACCAGCGTCAGTACGTGTAAGTACTGTTGACCAACCGTCTGGAGAACCTACTGAACCTGTTGAAAGGTCAGCTAATTCTGCAACGTAGTCAAGACAAACTTTACATCCGCTCTGTTCGTATCCGTGTGTTTCTTTGAGTGGAATGCTTAGTTCTTCATCTGCTGTGTATATCCAAAATTTACCTTTACCTATGTCCATTTTTTCGACCAGTTCTGGGCTAACTCCCATTTTCTCTGAGATGAATGTCTGGAGAGATGCAAATGGGAAGTTTTCCATACAGTATATACCTAAAAGTAATGCAATTTTGTCTGCGACAAATCTTACACCAAATGGATATGACTGCATTTTCCTTATACCCATAGTCTGACATGGGATTGCAACAGTACCGACTTTTTCAAGACCGTATTGTCTTACAGCTTTTTTAAGCATCCAGACGTTTGGAGAGAATGTGTATTTGGTACCTGCTGCTGCTAATAATTCATCAGATGTTAATGCAACTTGTGGTTCTGGTTTCCACATATCTTTTCCAGGCCCTGCGACAACTGCACCATCTATAATTTTCTCATCAAGAGCAAAAGATAAAAGAGCTGATACAATTCCTCCATCCTGTGCAATTTTCTGGATTTGTTTGTCAGTTGATCTTGCAGAGAGTGCTTCTTTATATGTTCCTAATACCATTTTTTAGCCTCCTATAATCCAGTATCCTTTTTAATTCTTTCCATTGGCCACCAGCTTCTTGGGCACTGGATGTAACAGACACCACACTTGACACATCTGTCACTGTTAACTTCTGGTCTTCCGTTAGTCATACCTATTGCACGTGTTGGGCATGACATTGCACATGTACCACATGCAATACATAATGCCTGATTTACCACTTTAAGTTGTAAATCGCATCCACATGCTTCAGTGTAGCCAACAAGATCCATCATTGGTTGTAAGTAATCCATATCACCGTTAATTACAGCAACAACTGTTTTAGCGATGATTTCTGGTGATGGTGGACATCCTGGGATTGCTAAATCAACTTTTACAACATCTGCTATTGGCACGAATGATTCGTGAGCTGGTTGTGCTTGCTGTCCACCTCTTGAATATCTGGTGAAACAACCTGTTGCAGCACATGAACCGAATGCTACTACTAATCCTGCTTTTTCACGAACTTCTTTTAATTCGTGTAAGCTGTGTTCATCTTGAAGACATACTGATCCTTCTACTAAGGCTATGTCCATTTCTGGTACGTCCCATCGGTCTACCAGTGTTTGTCCGTATACTATATCTACCATTTCAGTAAGTAACGGCGCTAAAATGTCGTAGTTTTCACTCAACGACATAACATCTCCGGTACATCCACTCAAGTGAATGTATCCAATCCTTGGTTTAGGTTTCTCTTCAGCCACTTTTTCAACCTCCTCTTCTGAAGCTACTTTTTTTTCTTCCGTTGGCGCTTTTTCTTCGTCCTTTGGCTTAGCTTCCATTCCTAAAAATCTCTTAATCCGGGCTAACATATGCTAAACCCCTATTTCTTTCAAAATGATTTCCACGGCCTTGGGAATAGCTTCATCCACACTTTTAGTTAAGCCCATTATAACATCTGGAGCAGAGATAGACTCTGGCTGGCATCCAATTACAAAAACTTCGCATTTCTTACTCAACTCATGTAAAGGCTCTTCCACCGACCATGAATGGGCATCGTCGTATCGTCCTCTTGGAAGCTCTGTTACCTCAAATCTCCGCACTGTTCCTGGTTCGGCTCTAGATTCTACTACATCAACTACTATAAGTTTCTTCCACGATTCATGTGGAAGAGAAAATATAAAGTGTGGTGCACTAGTACCTGCATCTACTAACATTGTGTTCTCTGGAAGCTCGTGATCCTTAAAATATTCTTGTAAGGCCTCTATTACTGCCGGTCCAAATCCGTCATCTTGAAAAAGGACATTTCCACAGCCAACAACTAAAATCTCCGCATCGTATGGCATTTTTATTCCCTTATAATCTGACCATTTCGTTTTTAATGACGCTCTTGTCTTCGTCGTCTATAACTATCATGTGGGTAGCACAAGACAGACAAGGGTCGTATCCTCTTATTACGTGTGGTCCAAATTCATGGTGGAATCCTTCGGTTGCAGGTCCCATGGTTGGAATATTCCAGGTTGTTGGGACTAAAGCGCTGTAGAATTCAGTTTTACCGTTTTCGCCTACTTGAGCCATGTGAACGTCCATTCCTCTTGGACCTTCTATTGCACCAATTCCGAGTTTACCGGTACCTCTAACATCGTAGTTACCAACGTTTGCAGGAGCGGAGGTATTTAAATCATCGAGTATAGCTATACATTTTGAAAGAGCCCTTTTCATTTCCATTGCTCTAGCTATGTGTTGAGCTACTGTACCTTTTCCGGAGAATCCTCCGTATTTAATAGCTCTTGCTCTTGGACCTACTTCTATGTTTACACCATCATAGAGAGGTATAGTTGAACAAGCTTTTTTACCGATTTCTGCGTCATCATACCATCTTTCTGGCATTATTTCAGTGAACCTGTCTAAGTCAAATGCATCTCTGTCACCATAAAGAACATCGGTAGCGAGTGTTGGCTGATCGTGAACACCTAATCCTTTTGGTAAATCTTTATCAGCAACTAAACCTACAATGAGGTCTACGTGGTCATCTAATTTTGGCTGGAGTGCTTTTAATCTAGTATATAACCTTTTTCTTGCGACTTCGGTAATATTACTTGCCATTCCACCGATTCTGATATCAGATGGGTGAATACCTTCTCCACCAACCATATCAACTACGTACTGTGCAGTTTTTCTTATTTCAGAAACAGATTCTACTGCAGTAGCAAATAAGTTTTCAGGTACGAAATCAGCTGCTATTAAGAAATGGTGTATAGCGTGACTGTTGACGTCGTGAGCTGCCATGACCAATTCTCTTAATTGCCTACCGGCTTTTGGAGGTTCTATACCTAATGAATCATCCATAGCTTCTACTGATGCTAAAGTGTGAGGTATAGGACAGACACCACAGATCCTCTGCACGATTACTGGTGCGGTTTCTGGAGCTTTGCCTGTTACTATCTTTTCTAGTCCTCTGACTGGAGTAATACTGAAGTATCGCCCCTTAGTTACTATTCCTTCATCATCGACTTCCATTACCAATTCGGCATGTCCTTCCTGTCGTGATGTTGGCGATATAACAATCTTTTCGCTCAAATGTATCACCTCTTGTTTTTAAAATATACGAATATCACTATTTCAATTTATTATCTATAATAATAAGCTTTTCTTTGAAAAAAAAAATGAAAAATATATATAACATAAAAGACTAATTAACAATCTCCGATTAATAAGCTTAACATTGTAAAAATATAAAAACAACGAAAACATCTTTAATTTTTTAAAAACACTTCATTAACGCACTTATAAGCTTTTTTCTATCTATAATCGGGAACACTAAAACTATAATAAGTCAAAGATTTATATTAGTAAACATTATTTAAGTAATAACTCCAATTTAGAGATCAGTGCAATTCTATGAAGAGGTGAACTAATGGTTAACACAAAGATTCTATTATCCGTTGTCATTGTATTACTTATAGGTGTCGCAGCGGCTACTTATCAGGTTACTACAACTACTACAGGCTTATGGCAGCCTACTACTTCACAGGACAACCAGCAATCTTCAGATCAGGGCACAACTACCCCGTCTGATGGAAGTCAAACTCAAACCCAGAGTGGTACAACTTCTACAGGAACCCAAACTTCAAGTTCAAATGGAGGTAGTATTGTGAAAATATCAGCAAGCGAAGCTAAATCAATTGTTCAAAATAATTATATAGAACAGGATGGAGCAACAGCAGGTACTCCTAAACTTACAACAATGAACGGTGAAAAAGTCTACATTGTTCCAGTCATATACAACGGTAAACAAGCCGGAGAAATCTGGATAAACGCTAAAACAGGTAAAAACGTTGGAGGTGCAGGAGGTGCACCGTAGATGGTTGATATGGTTGAGACTGAATATGAATGTTGTAAAATAATTTCTAAAAATGTTGAAGATGCAATAGTCTTAGAAGGATCACCTGAATTAGGCCTTATAGGAAATATATTAGGATGGCTTTTAGTTGAAGAGCTTAAAATGGAGGAAATAGGATATATTGACTCCAAATATTTCCCTCCTCTTGCAGTACTGTATAAAGGTAAAGCAATCCATCCATTTAGAATATACGCTACAGAAGGAATTGTTTTATTCCTTTCAGATTTCATCATCCCTCAAAATGTCGCTTTCGACATGACAAACGGCATAGTCGACTGGATGGAACGAAATAACAGTAAGGAAATAATTACATTTAACAGCATAGTTGTAAGGGAAAAAAGCCAAGGAGCTGCAGGTGCTGCAAACTCAGATGAAGCTCTGGAACGTCTTGGAAAATTAGACCTGCCTATTTTACCATTCGGAAATATAAGCGGGCTGTCAGGTACTTTACTTACAAGAAGCATGATGAAAGGCATACCAGGATCCTGTCTATTTGCAGAAATAACAAGTCCATATCCAGACCCAAGGGCTGCTGCTGATGTCACAAACATTTTAAACAAAATGTTAGGCACAAACATCAATGCAGAGCCTCTTATAAAAGAAGCGGAAGAAATAGAAAGTAGACTCAAAGAATTAGCTCAAACAGTACAGGGACAAGGTGAAACAGAATCACCAGCCTACATGTAAATTATGTATAACCGAGCTGAACTGAAGTTGCGTGTAATTATTATAAAAATAGTTACATGTAACAGTTTATTTTATATACCAGAACCTACAATCTAGTAATTACCAACTTTGAACAGTATCATACGGGCCCGTAGCCTAGTTGGATAGGGCGTCGGACTTCTAATCCGAAGGTCCCGGGTTCAAATCCCGGCGGGTCCGCTAAACTTTTTCCTAGAAAAAGTTTAAACAAAAAATCCTCACGAAAAACTGTGTTTTTCGCTCCGGAAAACTAAAATCATATTAAATTCAATTTTAAATACATTCTAAGCGTTAACAAATCCTTTTTATTAAATTCTAATAAGATTTCAAAACCAATAGAAATCACCTCGCTAACGCTCGGAAGATTGAAATCCAAAAATAAAAACTTATAAAGCATACCATACAAACTAATTCTGAATACACGTGGGCCCGTAGCCTAGCCAGGACAGGGCATCAGACTCCTAATCTGAGGGTCCCGGGTTCAAATCCCGGCGGGTCCGCTAAATCTTTTCAAGGAAAAGATTTAATTCAAAAGTCCTCGCTCAAAACAAGTTTTGAGCTGCGGAGATCAAAAATCAAAACAAATTCAATTTTAATTCTTATTTAAATTCCAATAAATTCTATTTTAAATTCTTTAATTTAATTCTTTTAAGATTTCAATAACAATAGAATACGCCTCGCTAATCGCTCGGATAAATGAAATCCCAAAAGCGAACTAAATATCAAAAGCAAACCATATTT
>JAEYQZ010000020.1 GCA_023409695.1 Methanobacteriota archaeon
GGCTATAACATTACCTATTCCAAATTTAAGTTCTCTATCATCTCTTTTTTTGAATTCATTTACATTACTGGAATCGTCTTCTCGTTTTCTTCTTTTTAACCTCATAAAGCGTGTTTTAGGGCTGGAATGAATTGCAATAACTTTAAAAGTTTTAAAATTTTTCTTAAATATTTTTACTTCATATGGGCTTCTCAAGCCTTCAATTATAAATTTTAGTTCCTTTTCTGCAGTTTCTTTATTTGAACATTCTTTAATTAGTTCAACACATCTTTCAGCAACTACATAATCTCCATACTCTTCACGTAATTTAACTGCAGTTTCCCCAATTTCGGCATTTCTTTTTATTGCTTCATCTCTTATAACATCGCCCATCCGTATTACATTGATATCCATATTCTTAGCAACTCTTGCTACGATGCTTTTGCCTGATCCTGGTAGTCCTGTTACTCCTATTACCTGCATAATTTCACTCTTTTTAAGATTTCAGTGATAAGTCCATTGTTTTCAAATTCATTGCTATTCAAACTCATTAATGGAATTAAGCATAATCCTCAATGATTCTTTAAGGTTATTAATATTGTTAAAATTATCCATCAGTTTTTTTAGTTCATTGGGATCCTTATCTTTAAGTTTATTTACTTTATGGGTAAGACATGGTATTGTCCTTGTAATATTGTCGACTATGGTTAATGAAGCAGTTTTAGCTGTACGTGATAACGGATTTAGGTCTATAGCTATTACAAATTTACCTTCTTTTACCAGTGCCTCTGTTCTGTCACCGTCTTCCAGTGGAACCAGAATTACATCCGCATTATACATACCTTCGGGACTTACATTTCCTCTAGGGCTATCAATACCTTCGATCTGCTTAAAATCTTCTTCCTCTGTACCTAAAATTTCTCCTGCTCCATGTTCTTTTAAAAATTTCCAGATGGTTTTAACCCTTTCTGGGGTTCTGTAAAAAAGGTTTATCTCGATTTTTGCATCTAAAACTCCTGCTAATTTTACAACATGCTCTGGAACAAGCGCGGTGGTGTTACCATTTACAGATATAACTGGATTTTTTGCAAGGATTAAAGCTGCAGCAGCAGCTTCAATGGCTTTTTCTGCGGTTTCTGTTGTTTTTTCTCCAAGTAAATAATCAAAAGCTTCTCCTCTTCCGTGGGCTATCATTCCCGAATCGGCTAAAATTCCAGATTTATAGGCTTTTACAATTTTATCTCTTGAAAGTAAAGATTTATATCTTGGATGGCTCTTTGGTATCATATCAATTAGTCCTGTAAAATTTAGTTAACCAATAAAAATCTTATTTCGTGGCTATTTTATTACATTAATGAAATATAATCCTTTATTTAATATTTCAAATAATTGTATAATTGCCGGTACTTATATTAACCAGAATATGATTTTATAAGGTAGTCAAAAAGATCTATATTACTACTTATTTCTACATTAACTATGTATAAACATTTACTTATAGCCGCTACAATTTAGGTAAGTAGATTGATTGTTTAAAATTACTATATTTCCGGGTTATTTAGTTTTCATATCATTATATATAGCTTTTTTATTTATAATACGGCTTTAATTAAATATTTAAACTAGCAGTTTATATATAAAACATGTTTAAAAGAAATTAAAACTAATTACAGGAATTGTTTTAATGCAAAGATATTTTTAACCAGTATGATATAAAATAGTACGGGGATAATATGAAAGAAAGAATAGAAATAAACAGGCCAGAAAAGGATAATGAACCAATTGGAAGACCTGAAAGAAGAGAAATAAAAAAAAGCAGAGTTAACAAATGGGGCGTATATATAAGTATCATTGTTATTGTGGCTGGTTTAATTTGGTATGCTATAAACATGGGATATATTCCTATGGAGTTTATAAAACAGCAGGCAGGCCCAATTTTAGTCGTGCTGATTGGATTATTAATTTTAATAAAATCACTATCAAAATAAAATAAATTTTTTAGGAAAAATTGTCTAAGTAGTTGGACATTTTTTGAACTAAATAAAATTTGAGGTTAATAAAGATTTGTTTAAACCACAAAGGTAAGAGGCGTTTATATGAAGAATATATTAGAAAAATTATCAAATGCAGCTGGAGTATCCGGTTTTGAAGAAGATATTCGGGAAATTATAACAGATGAAGTAAAAGACCATGTTGACGAAATCGAAACTGATAATCTGGGTAACCTTATAATGGTTAAAAAAGGAAAGGATGATGGGAAAAAAATAATGCTTGCAGCCCATATGGATGAAATCGGGCTAATGATAAGACATATTGACAAAGAGGGATTCATTAAATTCTCTAAAATTGGGGGAATTAATGACCAGATGCTTCTAAATCAGGAAGTTTATATTCACACAGATAATGGGAAAGTACTGGGAGTTTTAGGTTCAAAACCACCCCACAGGATGAAAGCAGCCGAGAGAAAAAAGGCTGTTGAATATGAAAATATGTTTATAGACATCGGGGCAAAGGACAAAGAAGAAGCAGAAAAATTAGTCAATGTTGGAGATGTTGCAACAATTAAACGTGAATTTTCCACACTTAGGGGTTCTATTGTAGCAGGAAAAGCGTTTGATAATAGGGTAGGCTGTTTAGTGCTTATTGAAGTTATGAAAAGGATTAAAAGCGATGCTACAATCTATGCTGTTGGAACGGTACAGGAAGAAGTTGGACTTAAAGGAGCAAAAACTTCAGCATTTAAAATAAATCCAGATTTGGCTATAGCTTTAGATGTTACAATATCTGGAGACCACCCTGGAATTAAAGAAGACGAAGCCCCTGCAAAACTTGGTGGCGGGCCAGCTATAATTTTAACTGATGCCAGTGGAAGAGGTATAATAACCCATCCTAAAGTCAAAAAGCTTCTGATTGACGCAGCAGAAAGAGAAAAAATCCCATATCAGCTTGAAGTAAGTGAAGGCGGTACCACAGACGCAACAGCTATTCACCTTACAAGGGAGGGAATTCCTACTGGTGTTTTATCAGCTCCAACAAGGTATATCCACACACCAGTTGAAGTCGTGGACCTGGATGATGTTGAAAACACTGTAAAGTTACTGGTAGCTGCCCTTGAGAAAGTTTAAAATTTTAAATTGTATAATTTAATTATTTTTTATTTTTTTCAACTAAATCGATATTTTTTTGACTTTAAAATCATTTAAAAATAGAATTAAAGAATCGCGAACATTCTTTAGGGAATTATTAAAATTCTGTGTTAAATATTCAATTTTAGAGTTAATATGGTTTAAATAATTTTATTTAGGTTATCAAATATAATTTCTAATCTGAATGAACTTAATTATGGTGGTTAGAGACTTGCTTTTTTAAATTATGGGAAGAATAGTAATTAAAAAAGTAGAATAATAATGTAAATTAGAATCTAAATGAAATATATCTATTTAGATTCTGAACTGGATAATATTTCAATTCCATTTGAATTTATTTCATAGGTCATGAATTGGGTAGGTGTTTTGGTACTCCTCATTTTAACAATGTCCATCACTCTTTCCCTGCGGCCAGTGTATGGATTTTCACGTTTCATAAGTTTTATAGCTCCATAAACTGAAAATAATGCAAGTTCATTAAATTCATGTGAAGTGGCACTGTCAAGTATTACAAGTGCAGTAATGTTCCTTTTTTTCAGTTCATATACCAGAAGATCAAAACGGTCTCTAAATTCGTAAGGTGTTAATTTAGCAGTATAACTTCCAAGGCTGTCTAAAATAATAACTTCAGTATCTTTAGGAATGTTCTGTAGAATTTTTGCGAAGTTACCCTTCATAGTACCAATGTCTATACTCATTGCAGCCTCAGTTACTCGAGCTCGAGCTCCTGCCAGTTCAATGAAACTTAAAAGGCCGTCTTCCTGAAACTTGTCTAAATTCCAGTTGAAAGAGTTACCCTGTGTATTAAGATCATGAGCATCTTCTTCTGTAGTTATATATGCTGTTTTAAGCCCCTGATCACAGCTGTTTTTTGCAAAATGAAGTCCAAATATTGTTTTTCCAGAACCCGCATCTCCTGTAACAAGCATAGTTCTACTTGCTGGGAACCCGCCGGTGATGTGATCTAATACTGATATACCTGTTTTTACTCTTTCCACTGTCATATCTCCTTTAACTATATATAAATAAGATAAGTTAACTTCATTATTTAAGTTATATGTCTTTGGCTAATATAAATTCAAATGTACATTTATCTGAATCTTCAGCCATACATGATATCTGTTCTACATTACCTTTAACAGATGTCCATGTAAAACTACGTAATATGATAATTCTACATATCATGCAGAACATAGGACTGTATTCTGCTTCTTTTTCCCATGGACAATTTATAAATTTAAGATAATTTTTATGATTCTCTAATTTATTTTCTGCTTCAATACCTAGATTTGATAAAAATCCTTTTATCCATTCATTATAATAGTTTAAGATATCTTCATTTAAATTTGATTTACCTTCTTCAAACTGCGGCTTCATATTTATTTCAAAGCGGTCTGAAAAACTTTTTGCAATATTATTTCTTATCTGTGGGGGTATATTTGATGCAAATACGGGCATAGCACTTAAAAGGAAGCCGAAAAGCTCACCTCTAGCTTTTTCTTTTAAAAGCTGTTCTTTTTCTTTTTCAGCCTTTTTACGTTGGGTTATATCCTGGAATATAAGTACAATACCATTTATATTATTTTTATCATCTTTAATAGGGGCACTTGTATCATCAATTGGTACATGAGTCCCATTTTTAGTTATTAAAATAGTATGATCTTGCATGCCTGTTATAGAACCTTTTTGAAGCACTTCAATAACTGGACTTTCAACAGGATTACCTGTTTCTTCATTAATAGTTTTAAAAATATTTTCCAAAGGTTTTCCTAAAGCTTCATCCTGTTCCCATTCTGTAATCTTTTGAGCGATAGGGTTCATGAATGTGATGCACCCATCTTTATCAGTGGTAATTACAGCATCACCAATACTTTCAAGAGTTGTAGAAAGCCTTTTCTCATTTGCTTTTAATTTGCTTTCCATTTCATGCTTATAGAGCGCAACTTCAATGGCACTGTGCAGTTCTCTATCTTCAAAAGGTTTAATAATGTAACCAAAAGGGCCTGTTATTTTAGCTCTTTTAAGGGTTCTTTCATCTGAATATGCTGTTAAATATACGACAGGGATATCAAGATTATCTTTTATTTGTTGGGCAGCGTCAATACCGTCCATTTCTCCCTTTAGTACAATGTCCATAAGTACTAGATCCGGATTAGTTTCTGAAGCTTTTTCTACAGCTTCTTCACCTGAAGATGTAATTGCAGGCACGATATAACCCATATTTTCCAGCCTGTGTTTAATATCCATGGCTACAATACTTTCATCTTCAACTACAAGAATTTTAAAAGACGCCATAATGCATACTATTTTAATGCTTTAAATATATTAATATTGCCTTTTGCACACAATCATAATGGGTTTATAAGATTTATATCAAGCAGTAGTACTTTTATGGAGATGTTTATAGATGGTAAATGCTAAGTTTTTATTTATACTTTCAACATTTGCCAGTTCTTCAACACTGGCGTTTTTTATGCCATTGATGTCGCCAAAATGTTTAAGAAGTTTTATTTTACGCTTTTCTCCCACTCCTTTTATTCCATCGAGTACAGAATATTTCAATTCACGTGATCTGAGTTTTTTATGGTAAGTAACTGCAAATCTATGTGCTTCATCTCTTATTCTCTGCAGGAGATGTAATGCTTCAGAATTTCTAGGTAAAATTATTGGAGTTGAAATATTTGGAACGAATACGTGCTCAAATTCTTTAGCTAGGCCAATAATAGGTATATTTTCTAAATCAAGTGATTTTAACACGTCTAATGCCACATTAAGCTGTCCTTTTCCTCCATCTACAATTATGAGATCTGGTTTTTTATCTTCACCAAGAGCTACCTTACTGTATCTTCTATTTAAAACATCTCTCATCATGGCATAATCATCAGGACCTGGAATGTCTATTTTAAATTTCCGATATTTGCTTTTTTTAGGCATGCCGTCTTCAAAAACGACCATTGACCCCACTGCATGTTTGCCGCTGATATTTGAAATATCAAAACATTCGATATGTCTTGGTATTCTGGGAAGTTTAATGTATCTTTGAAGATCCAGCAAAATATTTCTAACTTCTTTCTCCTGGTTTTTAATTATTTCAGCATTTTTAGCTACCATTTGAACCAAACGAGTTTCTGTTACATTTTTTGGAGTTCTAAGAGTTACTTCATATTCCTGGTTGGAAGATAACCATTCTTCAATTAAATCCTTTTCATCAGGTTTATACTGAATGATAATTTCTGATGGGACATGTCTTGGGCTCATATAATACTGTTTTAAAAATGCTGAAAGAATTTTATCTGGTAATGTACCTTCGGTTCCGCTCATTAAGAAATCATCTTTTCCAATGATTTTACCATCTCTTATTGAAAATATAACTACACATGCCAGTTTTTCGTCGTAAGAACATGCAATTACATCCTGTTCAAGGCCTCTATCAAATTCTATTTTCTGTTTCTCTAGAATACTGTCTACAGATAAAATTTGATCCCGCAGTACCGCTGCCTTTTCAAATTCATGATTTTGAGCAGCTTCTATCATCATTTCATTTAACATATCAATTATTTTATTATATTTGCCCTCAAAGAATAGATTAATTTTCTCCACAATATCATTATAAGATTTTTTACTTATTTTATCTCCACATGGGGCGCTGCAGAGGTGAATTTGATAGTTAAGACATGGGCCGTCCATTTTTCTGCAGGCCCTTATTTTAAAAATAGCCTTTAATGATTTGACCATTCTTCTTACTGATCCAACATCTGTAAATGGCCCGTAGTAAAATGCACCATCGTCTCTAACATTTCTTGTAATTAAAATCCTTGGATACTTCTCATTGGTTATTTTAATGTATGGATATCTTTTATCATCCTTTAATCGAATGTTATATTTTGGTTTGTACTTTTTTATGAGGTTGGATTCCAGAATAAGTGCTTCTTTTTCTGTGTCTGTTATGATATACTCTAAGTTATGAAAATGAGTCATGAGCAATTTTGTTTTAAGTGGTAACTCTGATTTACTGAAGTATGATTTAACTCTTTTAATTAAAGATTTAGCCTTTCCAACGTAGATTACATCGTCATCAATATTTCTCATTATGTATACGCCGGGTTTATCAGGCAAATTATCTGGTTTACTGCAACGATTTGACATTTAATCGCCTCTTGTATTTTTTGTGGTCTTTGAGTGTAATAAAAAAGAAACACTTATTTCAGTGCTGTTTTAAGGAACTATTTTATCTCTTGTTTTAGGAGATGCAACTTGCGGCCTTTTTACAGCGAAGGAATTATTTAAATCTTCATTCATCCTTTCTGCAATTTTTAATGGTATACTAATTGCCATATATTCTGGAGGGAACCATATATTTCCAGTTGGGTCTACAGGACCCACAAATGCAGTATCTTTTGGGGCTTTTTCAGCCATTCCTGCAGGATAAGTAACAAGAGTTGCACATGCTGGGCCAAAAGGCATGTCAATTGCATTAAATGGATTTTTAGTTCTAAAATGTATAATGCTGCCTAAGTTTCGTATTTGTTCTCCATTACCGAAGCAGATGATTGATTTAATATCATTAATATCTTTTATATCTTCACATTTCTGTATTATAAGATATTTCCCAAGTGGTTTTATTTCTCCAATGGATTCTAAAAATTCTTCAACATATTCTGGGCTTGCTTTAAGATATTCGGCTTCTCCCCCTCTAAATTTTTCATTTCCAGTAGAAACGAAATATTTAATGAATTTAAGCGGTTTAGTGAATCCTAAATATGTCATTGATCCAGGACAGCAGCCCTTAAGGGTATCTTTACCAATATACAATGGAGGTTGATTTTCATTTACAGATGCTAACATTATGGCTTTAGCAACACAACGATCAAGAGAACACATAGGTACTGCCCCTTCAGGGATGGTTTCAGAACTATAAACCGCTAAAGGGCTTGTACTCAACTTTCCACCAATTTTAAGACTCTCTCCAATTTCTTTTATGGAATTATTTTCCGTAGTAACCACCTTCGTTATACCATCAATTATTTATATCATACTTCCCAATATTAATAAAGTTATTTTCTTATAAGTTATAATAATATATATAAAAGTTATCTTTTTTTCAAAAAAGAGGAAAGAGAAATAAAAAGATTTAAGCAAGTATCTAATAATAAAGCAATGATAAATAGATTAAAACAAATAAATCAGAAATTAAAATACTTATAAGGTGATTTAAGTATCAAAGATGGCTTTGTGTTACAGCTCCAAAATAACATTCAGGGCACCTATTACTTTTCTAATGCTCTTACTCAAAACCTATTTTATATCAATACAAAACTTAAACTATCAAAAGATTTTATAAAAATGTTAAAATACCCTTTTTAAATAGAGGAAAGAGAAATGACAGGATTTAAACTCAATTCAAATTATAAACCATTGGGAGATCAGCCAAAAGCAATAAATTCGCTTGTAAATGGTATAAATGATGGATTAAAGCATCAAACATTACTTGGAGTTACAGGATCCGGAAAAACATTTACCATGGCAAATGTGATTAAAGAAGTAAATAAACCCACATTAGTCATGTCACACAATAAAACACTCGCTGCACAACTTTATGAAGAATTTAAAGAATTTTTCCCTGAAAATGCTGTGGAATATTTTGTAAGTTATTATGACTACTACCAGCCAGAAGCATACATTCCACATACAGACACTTTTATAGATAAGGAAGCTAGCATAAATGATGAAATAGACCAGATGAGACACTCAGCAACTCAATCTCTGCTTTCAAGGGATGATGTAATAGTAGTTTCAAGCGTTTCCTGCATATATGGTATTGGATCTCCTGAAGACTATGGAGATCACCTGCTTCATATGCGGGTTGGAGAAACAATGGAACGAGAAGAAATACTATCAAAACTCGTCCATATTCAGTATGAAAGAAATGATATAGATTTTACAAGGGGAAAATTTAGAGCAAGAGGAGACGTTATAGAAATATTTCCAGTTCACGGTTCACTTCCTGTAAGGATAGAACTCTTTGGAGATGAGATAGATGGAATATCTTATATAGACCCTTTGAGGGGAAATGTAGCTAAAAAAATAGATAGAATAACTATATTTCCTGCAAAACACTTCGTTATTTCTGACAGTAAAATGCAGAAAGCATTAAAAGACATTGAAACAGAACTGGAAGATAGATTAACTATTTTAAGGTCTCAAAACAAATTGCTGGAAGCGCAACGCCTTGAGCAGAGAACAAGATTTGATATGGAAATGCTTCAGGAAATGGGATATTGTCCGGGAGTTGAAAATTATTCACTGCATTTAAGCGGTAGAAAATGGGGCAGCATGCCTCATACTCTTATAAAATATTTCCCAGAGAATTTTTTAACTATAATCGACGAATCTCACGTTACAGTGCCTCAAATCGGAGGAATGTATGCGGGAGATCGCGCACGTAAGGATTCTCTTGTAGATTATGGATTCAGGCTTCCATCAGCCCGTGAAAACAGACCTCTTAACTTTGAAGAGTTTGAGAGTCTAATGAATCAGGTTATTTATGTTTCTGCAACTCCTGCAAATTATGAACTCGCAAAAAGTCAAAATACTGTAGAACAGATTATAAGACCTACAGGGCTCATTGATCCAAAGGTGATAATCAAACCAGTTAAAGGACAAGTAGATCATCTTTTAGGGGAAGTTCAAAAGAGGATTAAGAAAAATCAGAGAATTCTGGTAACTACATTAACTAAAAAAATGGCAGAAGATCTTACAGATTATTATGCAAAAATTGGAGTTAAAGTAAGGTACCTCCACTCAGAAATAAGTACACTGGAACGTATTGAAATTATCGATGACCTCAGACGTGGTGAATTTGATTGTCTCGTGGGAGTTAACTTACTCAGGGAAGGACTGGACCTTCCAGAGGTATCTTTAATAGGAATTCTTGATGCAGATAAAGAAGGATTTCTCCGTTCTGAAACATCACTTATTCAGACAATAGGGCGGGCAGCACGGAACGTAGAAGGAGAAGTAGTTATATACGCTGATGAAATCACAAAATCTGTAGAATCAGCTGTTAGAATTACTAACAATAGGAGAAAACTACAGATTGAATATAATAAAAAGCACAATATAACACCAAAAACAGTGGTAAGATCCATTAAGGAAAAAGAGAAAAAGGATAAAATTGAATTAATAGATGATATTGAAAGCATGCCAAAAGATGAACTTCACTTACTTATTAAGGATTTAGAGCATGAAATGACATTGGCTGCAAAGAAACTTGATTTTGAGAAAGCTGCAAAGCTTAGAGATAAAATCAGCATTCTAGAAGGGGCTTCAAAGTAATGAATACAAAGAAAGATAGTATAACTATAAAAGGTGCAAGGGAACACAATCTTAAAAATATAGATGTTACCTTACCAAGGGATAAATTCGTTGTAATTACAGGACTCAGCGGTTCTGGGAAATCATCCCTTGCGTTTGACACAATTTATGCTGAAGGGCAGAGGAGATATGTGGAATCTCTTTCAGCTTATGCAAGGCAATTTTTAGGGCAGATGAAAAAACCTGAAGTTGATTATATAGAAGGACTTTCGCCTGCTATATCCATTGACCAGAAAACCACTAAAGTAAATCCTAGATCAACAGTAGGGACAGTAACAGAGATATACGATTATTTAAGGCTTTTATATGCAAGGATTGGTATTCCACACTGTTACAACTGTGGAAAACCTATATCTCAGCAAACTTCAGGCCAAATAGTTGATAATATCTACAAGGAAGAAGAAAAGACTAAAGTACAGGTCCTGGCTCCGGTTGTTAAAGATAGGAAAGGGGAACATCAGAAAATATTCGAAGACCTCCAAAAAAAGGGATTTGTAAGGGTAAGGGTTGATGGTGATATATTTAGCCTGGATGAAAATATTGATCTTGACAAGAACAAAAAACATACAGTTGAAGTCGTTGTAGATAGGTTAGTTATAAGATACGATGTTGATTTTAAAAGGAGACTTGCTGATTCAGTTGAAACTGCTCTTGAGCTTGGTGAAGGCTTAATGGTAGTGCTCTATGAAAAAGATGGTGAAAAGGAAGAAAAAGTGTTCAGCGAGCACTTTGCATGTACAGACTGTAATATAAACTTTGAAGAGATAAGTCCCAGAACATTTTCATTTAACAACCCACATGGGGCATGTCCTGAGTGTAATGGACTTGGAAGTAAAATGGAGATAGATACAGACTTAGTAGTCCCTGATAGTAGTTTATCACTTGAAGAAGGGGCAATTCTCCCATGGAGTAAATCCAAGAACAAAGATAATTACTACCACCAGATGCTCGAAGCAGTTGCAGACCATTATGGGTTTAGCATGGACATTCCCTTTGAAGAACTACCTAAAAAATACCAGAACATAGTTCTTTACGGCTCATCTGAAAGAATTGATTTTACATTTAGAAGAAAGGGCAGGGTACACCATGTAAAACGAAAATTTGAAGGTGTAGTAAAGAGGATGGAACGTCTCTTTATGGATACCAAATCAAATTACATGAGAAGTTACATAGGGCAGTTTATGAGTGATAGGAAGTGCCCTGCATGTAATGGAACCAGGTTACGCCCTGAAAGCAGATCTGTTACAGTAGGTGACAGGACCATATCTGCAGTTGTGGCAATGCCTATAAAAGAGTCATATAAATTCTTTGAAGAACTTGAACTTACAGAAATGCAGCATTTTATTGGAAAAGAAATCCTGAAAGAGATAAGGGAACGTTTAAGATTTTTATCAGACGTTGGGCTTGATTATATTACGCTGGATAGGTCTTCAGGTACACTTTCTGGAGGGGAAGCTCAGAGAATTCGCCTTGCAACCCAGATAGGCTCTCGTCTGGTTGGAGTTCTTTATATACTCGATGAACCAAGTATTGGACTGCACCAGAGGGACAACACACGACTTATTGAAACACTGAAAAAACTGAGGGATATTGGAAATACTCTGGTTGTTGTAGAACACGATGAAGAAACTATACTCTCTGCAGACTATGTTGTAGATATAGGTCCAGGAGCAGGTGAACATGGTGGAAGGGTAACTGCGACTGGAACACCACTGGAAATAATGAATAACCCGGACTCTATAACCGGAAAGTATCTATCTAGAAATGAAACTATAGAAGTTCCAGAAGAGCGTACAAAACCTAACGGGAATTTCATTACTGTAAAAGGTGCAAGGCAGAACAACCTTCAAAATATAGACGTAAAAATACCTCTTGGAGTGTTTACATGCGTTACTGGAGTTTCTGGATCTGGAAAAAGTACTCTCGTAAACGACGTACTTTATAAAGGCCTTTATGGGGAATTTAATAGAAAGCCTATAACTACAGGAAAACATGATGAGATCTCAGGGGTCTCCAATATTGACAAGGTAATTATTATTGACCAGTCTCCAATAGGGCGTACTCCAAGGTCAAATCCAGCTACATATACTGGCGTATTTACCTACATCCGGGAAATATTCTCTGAAACTCTTGCATCTAAAAAGAGAGGTTATAAACCAGGTAGATTCAGTTTCAATGTAAAAGGTGGACGTTGTGAAGCATGCAGCGGTGATGGGATAATAAAAATTGAAATGCACTTTTTAGCAGATGTTTATGTCCCATGTGAAGTGTGTAAAGGAAAGCGCTACAACAGGGAAACCCTGGATGTGAGGTACAAAGGTAAAAACATTGCAGATGTACTTGATATGACAGTGGAAGAAGCTCTTCACTTCTTCAGAAATGTTCCACGTATACAAAAAAAGCTTCAAACTCTTGATGATGTTGGACTCGGCTATATTAAACTTGGACAGCCTGCAACAACGCTTTCAGGTGGAGAAGCCCAGCGTGTAAAACTTTCGAAGGAGTTGAGCCGTCAAAGTACTGGTAAAACACTTTATATTCTTGACGAACCAACAACTGGACTTCACTTTGCAGATATTAAAAAGCTTCTACATGTTCTCGGCAGATTGAGGGATTCTGGAAATACTGTTCTGGTTATAGAACACAATCTGGACGTTATAAAAACAGCAGATTATATTATAGACCTTGGTCCTGAAGGAGGGGATGAAGGAGGGCTTGTTATTGCAGAGGGTACTCCCGAAGAAGTTGCATTAAGCGGCACTTATACTGGAGAGTTTTTAAACGAGATTCTAAATGTAAAACCACTAATTTCTTCTGTTGAATCTGATGAAGATATAATTTCTGAGGGGTCTTCTAATAACAAGTAAATTTAGTCTGTAGTTTATAGAATATCCTAAAAAATAAATTTACTTTTTTAAATTATTTATTATATCTCAAACTTCTTTTTTTAGCTTATAAATTTGTATGATTTGCTTAAACACGCATAATAACCTATTAAAACTAACAGTTTTATTAATGAAGGCTTCTAATATAATCACTAAATTGGATCAGTTGTGATACAAAAATTTTTTAAGATTTACATGGGGCAACAATGAAATTACGAGAGAAAACACTGATACTCATTGGAATAACAGTAGCATGTTCAATTATTGTAATGTATATGGCATCAAACGTTATTTTAATGGGGGGCTTTCAAACACTTGAAGAACAGAATACCCTCCAAAATATCCAGTTAGCCACCAATGCACTTTCAGGTGAAATTTCAGATTTGAATAAAACGATTAATGACTGGGCTGTTTGGGATGATACATATATGTTTATGCAAAATCGTAATTCAGAATATATCCACAGTAATTTACTAAATTCTACTTTTGAGGGTCTAAAACTTAATCTAATTTTATATATTGATAATTC
>JAEYQZ010000042.1 GCA_023409695.1 Methanobacteriota archaeon
TGCTTCGTTTATATCTGTAACTTTTCCAATACCGTCGGTTGCAAATGGTTCTATTGCTAGAACATCTCCTTCTTCTAATTTATGAGGATTATTTTCTTTGATGTTCGGTATTGAGAGACCTGAATGAAGTATCCATTGATCAATACTATGGCCTGCTAAATTGGATATTGGGTTAAACCCTCTATCATTTATAGCTTTTCCTATGATTTCTCCTACTTTTCCGATTTCTACACCTGCTCGTATAGCACTTATTCCATTTTCAAGCCCCTCTTGAGACGCAAGTATCATATTTTCATGTTTTTCGCGCAGTTCTTCGGGGATATCTTCTCCAACAAGCACGCTTACGGCAGTGTCTGCAATGTATCCATCTATGTGGGCACCTAAATCAATTTTAACAACATCTCCTGATTGAATTATATTTTCATCACCTGCTGGCGATGTGTAATGGGCAGTTATTTCATTTACAGAAACATTACATGGAAATGCAATACCTCCTCCAAGTTCTACAATTTCATTTTCAACGAATTCTACAAGGTCTAGAACTTTCATGTCTTCTTTTATATAGTTTACTGCATCTTTTCTAACTTTTGATGCTATTTTTCCAGGTTTTTTGTACATATCAATCATATAATCACGTAAATTCAATTTTACAATGTTTTAACTAATTTAGATAAAATTATTGGTCAGTTATATGAAAATTCAGTTTAAATAATAAATCTTTTAATTTAGTTATAATCGTTATTTTCTATTTTTTTCATTAATAAGTTTAGGATTTAGTTTACCATACTGGAGATATTTTTGACTTAGATTAGATATATCCTTACTTGATCATTTCAACTCTTTCGATGATTTTGTAACTGATTTAAAGACGTAACTGTTAATAAAAGTAAAAAGTAGGATAAAAAAGATATTTAGTTATCTGTTTTACATCTAGTGAAATTTGAAGACCATAGCATCAGATGAATTTTTTTGTAGTAAAGAAAAAATGCAGATATGGATAATCTCTTTGAAATTTGAAAAAAATAATGCTTCTTCTCAAAAAGGGGTAGAACACAGGTCAATTTGTAATAGGAATGCAATAATAAAACAAAAAGCCATTTGTAGTAAAAGGAGAATATTTTTAATGAATTAGAATAGATTTATGAATAATCTATCAAAAAGATAGTTATTCAGTTATTACAGTACAACCATCACTTTCAACGATAACAGTGTGTTCTGATTGTGCAACGACTGCATTGCTCTTTTCCTTAAGTACATGATATGGATAGACGGCTCTTGATGAAATTAGCATTCTCATGGCTGCATTAAAATGATGTTCACTGAAATGGCTTGTAAGCCATCTTCCTGAAAATGGTAAACTTTTATATTCTTCTTTTATAATTTTTAAAGCCCTTCTTGCATGAAGTAGTCTCATTGGTCTGTCTCTTAAGAATTTGAATATGTATGTTTCGTTCATGTCAGTGACTCTTCCAATACCGTCGGTTGCAAATGGTTCTATTGCTAGAACATCTCCTTCTTCTAATTTATGAGGATTATTTTCCTTAATATTGGGCATTGAGAGCCCTGCGTGGAGTATCCATTGATCCATACTATGGCCAGTTAGATTAGATACTGAGTTAAATCCTCTATTTTTTATGGCTTTTTCTATAATTTCTCCGACTTTTCCGATTTCTACGCCGGCTTTTATGGCGCTTATTCCGTTTTCAAGCCCTTCTTGAGATGCGAGTATCATATTTTCGTGTTTTTCGCGCAGTTCTTCGGGGATATCTTCTCCAACAAGCACGCTTACGGCAGTATCTGCAATATAACCTTCCATATGCACGCCTAAATCAATTTTAACAACATCTCCGGATTGAATTATATTTTCATCACCTGCAGGGGATGTGTAATGGGCAGTTATTTCATTTACAGAAACATTACAGGGAAATGCAATGTTGCCTCCAAGTTCTATAATTTCACCTTCAACGAATTCTACAAGGTCTAAGACTTTCATGTCTTCTTTTACATAGTTTACTGCATCTTTCCTGACTTTTGATGCGATTTTTCCAGATTTTTTATACATATCAATCATATGATCACGTAAATTCAATTTCATTGATGCTCTAATTAGCTTAGATAAAAATTAATGGTATAACTACTTAGATTCAGTTTAAACAATAAAGCTTTAAATTTGGTTATAATCGTTATTTTCTATTTTTTCATTAATAAGTTTTTAAGGATTTGGTTTAATCATATAAAAGTAGAACATATAACTTGAAAGTTTAATAAATCAATTTTTTTGTGTGTTTTTGCTTTATTGGAATCATAAGACAATTTATTTTTAAGTATGTATGATCTTTTTGGCTTACTTTAGTATTATAGAATAGTTTAATAAAGTAAATGTATAAAATTCAATTAATAAATGCACTAATCTTTTAAGGATAGATTAGGGGGTAAAAAAAATTCCAAATAATAATAAAAATGAGGTTGGTTATATTACGGGCTCTTTCCCAGCTTTTTTATTTGGTGGAAACATATCGCAAGTTTTTATAGCAATTATAATCGTTTTAATTTTAATTTTGGGTATTTATACCATTTACAGGAAAAGAAAGTCATCCAGAAAGACTGAAGAACGGCTTTCAAGTTTAAGAAGAGAATTTAATTATGTAAAAGAAGAAAGTTTTAATGAAATCGAAGATGATTGGTTAGAAAATAGATTAAATGCTGATGATCCTGATTTAGAAGATTTAGTTTCTGTAAATAAGAAGTAAGTTTAGTATAAGTTTATTTAATGTAATTATATTACTTTTTATTTAACTTATTCAATTTAAGATGATTATAACTCCCTGACATTAATTTTATTTATTTTAAGGGTTAAAATTCCAAATTATTTATATGGGATTACTATATATAAATGTAGAGTTAATTAAAGGCCACCTAAATGACTAAGATTATATATAAACTTGGACAAAAATATTAAAAGGTGAAATCATATGGCTGCATTCGATATGACTGCAATATCACAAAATATCGTCTGGATAATTATCGTGGTAATTGCGGCAATTGTTGTTATAATCGCATTTAGTGAATGGAGAAAAGTGAGGGAAGCTCAAAATAATGTAGCACTTGTTGAAAAACAGGTTGAGCTTAAGAAAATCTCTTTAGTAGAAAAAGATATTGAAACAAAACGTATGATGGAAAATGTAATTCCATTACCTAAAGATCAGCAGGAACAACTTGCTAATATAAGACAAGGTACCTCAGATATCATGCACAAGGTAGGATATCTTCACAGTGAAATAGGTGAAAGAGTAGCACGCCTTGAAGCTAAAGCAGAATATGGAAAACTCCAGAAATTAATGAAAGACCTTGAAAAGAAAGAGGCAGAACTTGATAAAAAAATGGAAGATAGTGCCAAAGGGAGGAAATAATCCATGGGACCGCTAGAACTATTTGCAATCCTTGTTTTAGCTGGTGCAATAATCGTGCTTTTGTATTACTACCTTCAAGAAACAAAGAGCACTTCTTTGGTAGGTGTACGATCCAGTATTTCTCAAATGGGCAGTAAAGTATCTGAAGGGATACATATAAATAATAATACAACTTCTCAAACCCCTGAAGGAGATAAGAAAATGTCAGGAGTAAGTGAAAGAGTTTCTGAAATGAGTGAAATGTTAAAAGGAAAAGTTAACGTTCCTATAAGCACTGATAGTCTATCTGGAAGAATTGATGAATTTTTAGATGAGCAAAGTGATAGGCTAATAAAAGACTGGGAACTTGCCACTAAATCAGATGTAAGTACTCTTGAAAAGAAATATGATAAAGTTTCCAGGGAGATAGATGATCTGGAAAGAAGATTCAATGAATACAGGGGACACGCCAACAAAAAATTTGAACACATCGAGGAGCGTCTTAAAAAATTAGAAGGTAAAGATGAAGAAACTGAATAATTAAAATTTATTTTTATTTTTATTGATTATTATGATTGATTATGGGACAATAATAACATATGTTGCAAGTATTCTTTCTTATTTTGGAGCTATAGTTATTTTTTATGGGGGAATAAGGGCAGCAATTGGAGTGCTCTCAATTGAAATACTTAAAAAGAAAAACAGTTATAATGCTGTAAGGATGGATTTTACCCCTAAACTTCTAATTGGCCTGGAATTTTTTATTGCAGGAGACCTTATAAAATCAATTTTAGAACCAAATTTAAACCAAGTAATTATACTGGCTATAATTGTAGCAATCAGAACTGTTGTAGGATTTTCTTTGGGTAGAGAAGTTAGGGAACTGGAACACATAAATAAAAAATAACTATTTTAGGCTATAATGTTATAAATTGTGCATTAAATTAGCTAAATTTATATGTTATATCACCTGAAATTTTGATTTTATTGGTGTATTTGCATAAATGGCAGTGTTGCATTTAATTATTATTAAAAATATTCTAGTTTAACGCAATTAACTTTAAATAGCTTAATTTACTAAATATGTTTAAAGTATTAGTTGAAATTAAAATTTAATTTTTATTAATAGACTAAGAGAAACCTTTATATACTCTTAAGTACAAACCATGATAGTACAGCGGGGTGGGGTAGTCTGGTGATCCCGCGGGGCTCATAACCCCGAGAGCCCTAGTTCAAATCTAGGCCCCGCTACTCATTTTTAATTTAACTTTAAAAACTCAAAATTTATATTCAAGTTCAATTTTATTATTGTTTATGGGTAAGCCGAAGAGCAGCTACCGGTTTCTTGCGACTGCAAGTTAAACTGAGGAAACTCCATCCATCATACAGAACCATGGTGTCGCGAGGCATATGCTGAGAAGCATGACTCTGGAGCAGAAACGAGACGTCTTTTGATAGATGAACATGATGCATAAGCTGATGATGTCAGAAGGAACGGTGAAACGGCCATTTCGTGGGATGTAAGGGCAAATACTGTCTATGAATCCTGTATGAGGCAGAGGTAGCTCGCATAGATGAATGCTGCTAAAACAGGAGGTGGGTTACTCTCGGCATACCCCCACTCTTTTCAAAAAAGCCGTCGAAAATCTAAGATTTTCGGGCCCACAAAATCGTAGATTTTGCAGGGATTGGACTCAAAATCCTCGCTCAAAATAAAAAATTTTTCGCTGCGGTAGGAAGAAATCAAAACGAATTCTATTCTAATTTTATTTAAATTCAAATAAATTTTGATTTGAATTCTTTTTATTAAATTCTATGAAAATTTCAAATAAGCGATTCTGCCTCGCTAATCGCTCGGAAGATCGAAAAAAAATCAAAACGAATTCATTTTTAATAAATTTAATCTTAGGCAAATCCAAATTGTTCACTTTGAATAAAAGTAAATAATTACTTTTTAAATTCTTCATAAACCCTTAATGACTTGGAGAGTGCTGCGGTTTCGCTGATGGATGCGCCAATTAAAATTGCAAGTAAAATTTCATCATCATTTGCCCCCAATTCGCTTACAACTTTAACGTGAGTGTTAAGGCAATTTTCTGCCCCAATTGCAGCTGCAGCGCCAAGGGCAATAAACTCTTTTGTTAGGGGAGGTAATGTGTCATTTACCATTATTTTTTCTACTTTATCAAAATAGACTTTTAAGAGATCTGGATCATGAGATAAAACCTGAAAGATTTTAGGTACAAATCCGAAATAATTCTCAATTTTGACTAATGTTTCATTAGACTCTATATCACTTTGCATTAAATCACCTGTTATCTAATGGGCTTTGATTAAATATAAAATGTGCCTTATAAAAAGTATACTTGCAAAGATACATTTGATCTATTCAGACTTCTATTCAATTTAAATCTTTTAAAATCTGGAGGTTAATATAAAGAAATATTTCAAAAATAGAATATTAGTTGATCAAAGTTTCAGTTGCAACATGTTTACTTGTGGCTGCACCTTTTTCGCAGTAGTAAAACCAGTTAAGTTTATATTTTATTTCATTGGGACAGTGCAAACATAAACATCCTCTTTTATCAATTTTGCATTCTGTACTGC
>JAEYQZ010000122.1 GCA_023409695.1 Methanobacteriota archaeon
TAATTTGATTTGCCCCTTTAAGGACACCGCCCAATGTAAGGACAATATCAACCCATAAACTATCTCTAGCAGGCAGGCCTGAAGCTTTTAATATCTGTGCAGTTCCAACTCCACCTGCAGCTAAAACCACAACATCTGATTTAATAGTCTTTGATCCTACGATAACTCCTTTAACCTGACCATTTTCTATCATAACTTTTTTAACTGGCGATGAAGTGTATAATTTAGCACCAGCATTAATTGCATCATTTAAAAACCTTCGAGAGTCCCACCGAGCGTCGGTAGTACACCCAAGCTCACACAATCCACATGATACACACTTAACTGAATCAACAGCCTTAGGAGTTGCCTTTGGTTCCAATCCAAGTTTCTCAGCGGCTTCAAACATCTTTTCTGTTATCGGCTGCCATCTTTCTCGGGGAAATTCAGTTACTCCAATATCTTTTTCAATTTTCTCAAATTCGGGAGTAAGATCCAGACCTATCTCTTCTAAACCATACTCTGCACGTACCATGTTACCACACGAAAGTACAGTAGAGCCGCCAGTGGTCATACCCCTGACAAGTACAAGATCATTTGATGAACGTATAGTGTCCATAGGTGGAAAAAGTCTTGTGATGGTTTTTTCATTTCCTAAAAGCCCAGTTCTTCTAAGGGGCCCTGCTACCCGTAAAAGCCGCCTGAATGGTTTAAATTCTTTCCCTGCTTCTAGGACTATTACTTCAAATCCAGCATTGGATAATTCACGTGCCGCTGTCGCTCCTCCAGCTCCAGTTCCTACTACTATTGCCCTCATATTTTTACCTCACTTATACAAGCTATACACTCATGTGCTCCTTCAGTGATCCTTTCTTTAAACTGCATACCCATATTTTCATTTAAACCACGCACTACACCTTCATCTGCAGCACTTAAAATCATGCAAGATTCAGGAGAATAATATTTAGATAAAAAACACCTATTTACCACCATAATCATATTTCCGTCTTTATTTTCTATTTTAAATTCTATTCCAAGTACTTTGTAAAGTATTCTGGCTGCAAGTTCAAGATCCTCAAAACTATTTCGGGCTCCAAGTTTTCTGCGGGCTTCTTGCCCCAACTTATAACCAACTTCAAACATGACATTTCTTCCAATTTTGACGGCTTTTTCACGTCCTAACTCTTGAATTAATATTTTAACGCGTTTATTATGTGCATTAGCCATTATAGACCTTCTTTCTTCCAGGCTCCCCCTCAAAACTTCTTCATTTATAACTATTCCCGGCACATACTGTTTTAAAAGATCATCGAGGCCCCCTATTGTTTTCATAGCTACATTGTCCAGTTCTCTCTTTAAAATAAAATCTGGAAGCCAGAATGAAGCAATTTTTAATCGGATGCTCATGACTGCACCTCAATACTGCCAAAATGTAATATATTGCTAGGTTTAGTTCCAGATCCATAAATGAAGTTAATAACATCTTCATAACGCTTTGAAATAGATTTTCTTTTAAGTTTGAGATTTGCAGTCAAATCGGTGCCTATTGAAAGATCATTATTTAAAACAACCCATTTTTTAATTTCTTCTGGACGAGAAAGTTGAGTATTTATTTCAGCGATAGCCTCATCAATTCCTTCAAGATTTGACTCTGCCCATAAAAAAGCGCTGCAGTAAGGTTTTCCATCACCTATTATCATAGCTTCTTCGATTCCAGGAATATTTTTAAGCATTACTTCAATTTTAAGCGGGCTTATTGTTTTTCCATAAGAATTAACTATGACCTCTTTTCTACGGCCTGTAATTACAAGACTGCCGCCAGTAGTTTCATAACCTAAATCACCCGTATATAGCCATCCCTCTTCTAGAGAGTTTGAATCACTTTTAAAATAGCCTGACATTACCTGCGGTCCGTTTACCAGTATTTCACCGTCTGCATCTATTTTGATATAAGTATCAGGTAAGGGTTCACCTACTGACCCTATTCTGTTTTTTCCAACTCGGTTAATAGTTATAAGTGGTGCTTCAGTTAATCCATAAGCATTATGGACTTCAATACTCATTTCATGATAGTTTTTGAGTAATTCTGCACTTACAGGTGCAGAACCAACGATTAATTGAGCACATCTGTCCAGCCCCGCTTTTTTAAGAATTTCTCTTCTAATTAATTTCCCTAAAGCTGTTTTTAAAATTCCACTTGAATTAAGATAAATTTGCCCTATCTGCGATTCCAATACACTACACCACACCTTTTCATAGAAACGCGGTACTGAAAAGAATACATTTGGCCTAACTTTCTGAAGAGATTCTTCAAGATCATGGAAGTCTTCCAGAAAATAGAGGTTTAAAGAGGCAGGAGCATAATATGGGGCATAAGTTCCCATAATACCTTCTACCACATGATTCATTGGAAGAAATGAAAGGTAAGATATTTCACTGGTTCTATCCTTCCATGGAGGCATTGAAGCTATGAATTCTGCCATCCAACGGAGATTTCCATGGGTGAACATAACTCCCCTAGGTTTCCCAGTTGTTCCAGATGTATAACGTATAGTGGCAGTGTCATTAAAGTTTAAAGGAACATCAATTACTTCATTTACTTTCTCTCCTTTTTTAAGGAATTTATCCCATGAAATAACCTCTGAATCATTATCAACACTTTGCCTGCATAGTGAAACAACTGAAATGTGATTATCAAGTTTTTTTAAATCATTTAAAATTTGAGGAGTACCTGCAAAAAGAAGTTTTGCACTGCTGTCGTCCAGTATTTCTTTAATCTCATTCATAGGGCTTGTATAATAAATAGGGACACTTACTGCACCTACAATACCAATTGCAATATCCAGTATAAGATACTTGGTGCTGTTATAGCCTGTTACTGCTACTCTATCCCCTTTGTTAATTCCCATACTCTGAAGGGCTTTTGAAGCAGATATTATATTTCGATAGATGTCAGTTGAACTGGATTCTTTAATTTCACCCTTAACAATATCATAATATTTAACAGGTCTGCTGCTCCTTTGAAGCCTGAATAAAACCTGTTCATGGACTGTACGATCGGACCTATGTAAAAAACCATAATAAGCAGCAAATCCAAGGATTTTTGCCATAAAATCCTGCCATTTGTATCTATAAGGCCCCATTATTTCTTCAGCATTATCTCTCAGGTATTCCCTATTTTCATTAAAATAGGGGGAAAGAGTATTTACCGTTTCAAGTAATTTAGCTGTTCCATTTCCAAATAAATGGCCGTGAGATGAAATTTTTTGGAGTAAAGAAATATTTAACGGCATGTAAATTGGATTACTAAATCTAACATCAAGATTCTCTTTACTCCATTCCTTTACAAATTCAATAAGTTCTTCTAGGGTAGGAAGTGATTCATCAGGTGCAGTTAGGTGAAAAGTCTTATTCACTGCTCTTGCGTCAAATGTAAGTTTTACAACTGCATCTGCAACGTAATCTACAGGCACTAAATTTATTTTCATTGATCTGGAAACAGGGATTATTTTTAATTTTCCGTTTAAGTAGAGCCTGAGAGGTACATATACCGTATTAAACGTTTTAATATATCCTGTAGAAGAATCACCTACAATCATGCTTGGACGAAAAATAGATACATCAAATTCAGATTTTCTCACAAGGACTTCACTCTCAAACTTGGTTTTTTCATAATCACTTAAAAACCCATGTTCTGAAGTTAAGGAATCCTCCAAAACAACGCCTTTTTTCCCACCTGCAACATAAGCAGTGGATACATGAGAAAATCTTTCTAATCCATGATCTGTATGAGCTAGCTGAGCCAATTTTAGAATATTTTCAGTTCCCTGCACGTTAATTTTCTGGAGTTCTTCCAGGGAAGATTTTAGTTTCCAGTCTGCAGCAGTGTGAATTATATGAGTAACTGTTTGAATCAGATTTTTATATTCCTGTTTTTCTATTCCAAGTTCAGTTTGGGTGATATCTCCATTTAGTACATGGATTCTGTTACCTATTTCATCTAAGAGTTCTGGAAACTCCCACCATGCTCGAGATAGTCTGTTTACAGCATGTTGTTTGTCTTTGCCCCTTACTAAAGCAATGATTTTGTAATTATAACTCCTGAGAAGCCTTAGAGCAACTTGAGTGCCTAAAAATCCATTCGCCCCTGTTAAAAGTACAACTTCATTCATACTTTCACTTTCCATCCTCTTTTTTGAAGAAAATTTCTTAGTATTTCGGGGTTTTTACGAGCACGGGCAATGTGCTGAATAAATCCATTTTTTAATAGTTTCTGCTGTGTTTCCGGATTCTCAAGGAGTTCATTAACTTTCTCCTCTAATTTGTACCAGATTTCAGACGACATGTAATCTAATAAATAATTTTCTAACCCCAATTCTTTATAAAATCCTCTAAGACGAGTATCATGCCCTACAGCTATCTGAGGAACTTGAGCTTCAAGTGATAGGACTCCCGCATGATAACGGGAAGTTACAAGAAGTTCAAGGCTCCTGAGAATACTTGTCATTGTAGATGCATTATACTTTCTTGATGAAAATATTTTTGCCATGTCAGGGTTCTTCATTTTGTTCTTTATACATAACGCCAGTGGCTCATCCAGTTCTTCCATACAAATTAGGGCCACTCTCTTACCGTGTTTTTCGATTATACGGTCCGCTTCTTCAGCCCATTTAAGAGCTAATTGTTCACTTCCGTCAGTTCTCCATTTTGAACGTGAATAATAGTAAGGCCACTTATACAGGTTCTCCTTTTTGCCCCATGGGCGCATCACTACAGGCCATAAATAGAAATCGACTGGTGCCAAGCCCACAACTCCCGAATCTAATTTTGGCCAGAGTTCATTTAAAATTTCATCATCCTCTTTCTCAGTTTTAAATGTAAGTGCACAGTCAGCAGTTGTTAAAATAGGCGCTTTAACTCCCATTTTTCCGAGTTCTTGAGCTGCTAATTCTGTCCTTGTTAAAATCAGATCAGTTTTACTGGCTTCTCTTTTAACTAACCACCTGTTAAAAGAAGATAATTGGCCTACATCAACAGCATATGCAATACTTGGCTTTTTAAAATCATTTGCACATTTAGTAGCCCATAAAAAAGCCCATAAAAGTGCTGAAGTCCATGTATCCATGTAGCAGCTTCCCTCAACTAGCAAAAGGATATCGTGCTCCTTAACCAGTTTTCGTATATCAAAAAAGAAAATTGAGGATATTGGAGCAATCTTCAAAAATCTGTCTTCTTTAAGGTAACGTTCTAAGTTTTCTTTATTTAATGTCGGAACGGTAATAAGGACTTCAGGTCCCAGAATTGCCCTTATATCATTTATTATAGCAAGTAATCTTGCTTCAGATCCAGTATTATTGGCACCGTTGTAACCTAAAAGAAGAACACGTGGAATATCCTCTGAAGAAGGTTTGAAATACAATTCATTCAAGTTATCTGCAGCATTATTTGACATGACTACTCCATTTCCCATATTATTTGATGCGGACAATACAAAGACCTTCTTTTTGAAGGTCTTTTTCTTCAATAAACCCAATCATATCTTTATTATGGTTAAACGCATAAATACCAGGACTAAAACTAATAAAATCATACTCTGACAGTTCTTCCAGTGTTATTTCATCTGCTTCCACAAATTCGGCACCCATAACTTCTGCCATAGCCTTTGCTATTTTTTCAGTGATCATATTCTTGCTTTTCATTGTTTTCACTCTACATACACCCTGACTTTAGTCTGATTTTCTTCATCTTCCACATCAACAATTTTTCCTTCTGCCCCATTCTTCACAGCATCAATAACTTCTTCAATATCAATTTGATCGATGCCAGAATCCTTTAATTTAGGATCATATGCTTTTGCAAGTTTTAATCCCACATCAACCAGTGACAAAGGTATATTCACATTTACTTTAGGAGTATCATCCATATTCCTTACACGAACCTTTAGCCATTTAGCATCATTTTTAGGCATAATTTCCTGTTGGTTTCTTTCCAGAGCATCAAGCAATTCCAATGCTTCTGATGCATTGATTTTTCCCTCTTCAACCATCTCTAAAATTTGCATTCTTTCTTCTGATACATTTTTAGACACCATCTAACCATCCCACTTTTAAATAATTATTAACCGCCGTTGAGTAATTTTAAAGCCTCATCTTTACTAATTTCACCTTTACTAAGCTTCTCTAAAATCTCTTTTTGATTAATAGTTGATTTTTCAACTTTGTGTCCTAAAGCAGATATTATTTCATCCAGTTTATTCCTTACAGTAGGATAAGAAATTCCCAGTTCCTTTTCAATTTCCTTAATATTGCCCCTGTTTTTAATAAATACTTCTACAAAATGTTTCTGTTGTTCACTCAACCTGCAAAACTTACAAAGATCAAATTCACCCCGAATGACTGTTTCACATTTTCTACACCGTATCTCTGTAACTCTGATTTCACTGTTGCATACCGGACAACTCCCTAACACTTCATGTTTCAAACTCAATCATCTCCTATAACGTGTAGATTTTTACAACAACTTTTCTTTCATTTTCGTCGTAGGTTTCAACATTTACCATTTCAAATGGCCCTTCCTGTTCTAATTTGTCAATTATTTGGTCAATATCTTCAGCAGTTATTTCTTTTAGAATGTATTCACTGGATTGTGGTATTCGCCCAGATATCCGCTTAGACTGGCAGCATTTGATTACAAGTTTAGAAAGCCTCCTCAAGATCCAAAACCGCAATGCGGGGATTGGAAATGAGAAACTATCCGTTTTTACGTATATTTTTAATTTTTTTGCTTTCATAACCCACCTTTAAACCATGTACTTTCCAAATAATCAATTTTCTAAATCCAAATTAAGATAATTAATTCATTACATATAAAATTATTGAATATATCAATTTAAATTTTAATATTATAAATTTTAATATTAAAAATATTAATTTAATTTAGAATCTTCAGGTTTTATAGTTTAATACTGTTCAGTTATCTTCTAAAGGAATAACTCTTTTCCAATGCCCATATAGTTGAAGCATTAAAAACCAATCCCAAAATAATTAATTGTTTGTCGTCAGAATTTTCAATTAAATTTATTTAACATAATCTGCAGATTTATTTTTATCATAATGTCATCTATTTGCGATAAATTTTCAATTATGTGCAGGAATTGGTTCTATATGATCATTTATTTTACATTTTTCCATATCAAGTAACTTCATTAACTGATCTAAATTAATAGAAGTTGGAAAACCTTCTTCGTCCCAATGATTTTTACAGCTAGAGTAATCTAAAAGCACACACTGGGCTGGAATTCCAAGAGATACTGCTTTCCACCCACCTGAGATCAAGTTAGATACGCATGCAACCCCTATGATTCCCAGTTCATCTCTGTCTTTATTCGTGCTTTTTGAAAATGCAGAAGATTCATGTGGAACAATATAAACTTCAAAGCCGTATTCATCGCCCATTTTTGTTAATTCATTTACGTTACAACTTTTTGAACACCCTGTACATTTTAATCCAAGATTAGTATCCTGTGCCCTACATTTTTCCTCTGCAGAGAATTTCATACATCCCGGCAATATTAAAGCTTTTCTTGGCCTTTTTTCAAATTTTTTTCTAAATGCACGGTTCATGATCTCTGCTCCGACCATGTTCAAGTGATATTCCACTTCTTTTCGGCCGCAGAAAATTAAATCTTCTTGAAAAAGGTGTTCATGATATTTTTCAGCTAAGAATTCATTTACATTAGCAGTATACTGGCCAAGAACAACTTTACTTTTGTACTCAAACCAATCTGCAAATAGAAAAGCGTTTGCTAAATACTCGGAAGCAATTTCAGGAGTTTTAGTTTCTAAAAAGCCTTTCCAAACTTCTAAACGTCTTAATTCCTGGTTAAAATCTCCAGCTGCTTTAAGATATGCTAAAAGTTTTTCAAAGTTAATTACCGTTAAATCAGGAGTATCCTTATTTTCAGATAATAAAAAGGGCTTCATTATCATTCCACGTATAATATCTATGGTTTCTTTTGCTGGTTCGTTTTGGTTGCGTTCTTTAACTAAATTTTCCAGTATTTTCTGTGGATTTTTATCTAAATGCGCAGCCCTTACACCGTACACTCTCCAGAATACTCCAAGCATTAGAAGTTCAAATATATATTCATGGTAGCTGCGTATTTCACCCATATCCATTTCTTTAGCGTAAGATATGAAATCTAATATCACATGTGCTTCAAAACCTTCAAATTCATTTAAAATTTCATCTGTAAATGATTTAATTTCTTTATAATAATTATCAGAATCTTTTTGATTTTCTTTAAGTGAATATGTGATGGTTTTCATTTTTAAGCCCCCTTATTCAACTTTTATTGATTCTAAAAGGAATTCTGCGTGGTTATTCATCTTTTCTAAAGCTAGATCCGTAAATGAATCAAAGTCTTCATCATATTTTAAGACAAAATATTCAAAGAAGAGGTATATGGCAAAAGAAAAGTATTCATATGCCAGTGTTCTCGGATTAAATGGTTTTATAAGTCCTTTTTCTATCATCTTCGCGAAAGTAGCTTCCCATATGTTTATAGGTTCTTCTAAAAGTTCTTTTTTATAAAAATTCCTTATCTTTTCATTATGATACATCTCAATAGAAACTAAACGCCAGATTTTTTCCATTGTAGGAGTATTAATTCTTTCTAGATACATTCTAGCTCCAACTTCAAAAAACACCTCTGGACCTTGATCCATCAATAAATCTTCATCTTCTTCAGGAGGACCGCTTTGATGAAGTTCAGACATAAAATAGTCAATAATAGCATCTAATATTGCTTCTTTATTTTTATAATGATTATATATTGAACTTTCTCTTATTCCAACCCCTCTTGCAATTTCACGGACTGAAACCGCATCAAAACCTTTTTGTGAGAAAAGATCAAGGGATACATCAAATATTTTTTCTTTAGTTGACTTTTTTTCAGTTTTTGAGTCAGCAGATTGATTTTTCATGATAATTCCATTCCACTTAACTAACGTTCGTTAGCTTCTTGAGTATACCTGTATATCTACTACTATATAAAACTAACGAACGAACGTTAGTACATTGAAAATTTGAAATCATAATAAAACGAAATTAACAGCGTTAATTGACTTAAAAAAGGACAATATTACTAATCTTAAGTTTTTTAAATTTATATATTTTAATATACAAAATTAAGCTTCTAAATATCCCCAATATGTAAAATAAGTAAAAAAAATCTCTTCAAATTATTTACATATCCCCAATTTTAGGGATTTACCAGATTGTCAGTGGAAACATATTTACATAAAAAGATACATAATAGTAATCAGGTAGTTTTTTTTAATATTTTTAAATATACCTCATTAAAGCTGTAGAATATGAAAATTGATTCTAAAATTGATTATTGACACGAAATTAGGAAAAAAAATCAAGGGGACATATTCATCTAAAATAAGTTTGGGAGGGAACTGAATAATGGATATAAACCAATTAAATAATAAAAGAAATGCCATATTAGAGGAATTAAAAGCATATGAGGAACTTCAAGTTGGATTAGAGCAAATAAGCAAATATAATAGAGAAAATCATACAAATGACCAGTTGAAAGTGTATACCACTGCTTATGAACCTCATCTTGAAGAAATAACAGAATTAAGTGTTGCAGAAAAGATTGAAAAATTAACCAACAATCTGTTATCATTGTCCGAAAAAATCAACACCATAAAAATGAATTCCAAATAATCTAACCAGATTTATGCTTATGGGAACAGATTGTAAATTCTTCATCTTTTAATTCAACAGAATATTTAGCCAGATGCTGTTTTTTCCCTGTTTCAGTCATTACCAGGTATACATCCACCCCTTCATCACTGATTATCATCTGATTGTAACAGGGACGTGTATCACCACGTAGTTTTCCAGTTGTTGCTGTTCCAGAATTCAAAACTACCATATTCTCCATTATCCAGGTATTAGGAACATGTTTATGTCCATTTAAAACAAAATTTACTTTATAATCTACTAATTCTTGTATAAGATCTCCTGAATCTAATAAAATATTTCGTTCACGGCCTGCCTGAGGTACAGGAAGTAGATGATGATGGAATGTTACAAATTTACCTATATTATCCGGTATTTTTTCAAGTTCATCCTTTAGCCATTTCATCTGATCATATCCAATATCTCCACTATTTACGTCTGCCTTCGATGAATCAAGGCCTATAATAGCAAAGCCTGCTTTTTTATCTATTCTTACAAAGTGCCGCTCTCCTATCAATCTTTGAAAATGCAGTATACCCACATTACGGGCATCATGATTTCCAGGGATGGAATGGACTTCTGATGTAGCTTTAAGTTCATCTACAAATGATGCCGCATCATTATATTCAGTTAAATAGCCATGATCCGTGGCATCCCCTGCAAAAATTATAAAATCAGGGTTTTCATGCTGTATTTGCGATATCAAATTTGATTTAAGTTCTTCAGAGAATGTAAGTGCTCCAAAATGCACATCGGATATTTGTATAATTTTTTTCTCCATGATTACATTCCTCTTTTACATCAAGCATTTAATATTACTTTTATTGCATAATAATATTACTAATTTTAATGTTTAATAAAATCTAATCATGTAAATTCTCCCGCTAAAATCAATTCATTTAAAAACTAAACTAGAATTAATTATATAACAATTTTTTATATTAAAAGTGATTAAAATACATCTATACTTAATAATAAAGGGAAGATACTCATGAGGAGAAATGATAAGGAAATAAAAGATAAAAGATGTATGGAGCAGATATTAAAAAAGGCAACCGTGTGTCGAATTGCCCTTTGTGATAAAAATAAACCATATATGGTGCCAATGAACTTTGGTTTTAATGATAAATTCATTTATCTCCATTCAGCATATGAAGGACGTAAAATTGACTTAATAAGAGAAAATAATAATATTTGCTTTGAGACAGACATTGTAACAGAAGTCATATCTTCAGATAATGCATGTAGCTGGGGAATGAAGTATTACAGCGTGATTGGCTCTGGAAAGGCCCACTTTATAGAAGATAGTAATGAAAAAGTAAACGCTTTAGATACTATAATGCAAAAATACAGCCACAATTCCCATAAATCATTCGAATATTCCAAAGAAACGCTTGATAAAACAGCTGTAATTAAGGTTGAAGTAGAGAGTTTAACAGGAAAAAAATCAGGATATTAAGTGATTAGATGAAAGCACTTTTAATTTTAGGTCATCCCACAGAAGGGAGTTTTAATCATGCGATTGCAGATACTACTGTATCTAAATTACGTGAAAATGGTCATGAAGTAACATACCATGATCTGTATGCTGAAAAATTTGATCCATTACTTTTGGGTGAAGAAATTCCTAAAGATGCAGAATTAGATCCTCAAATTGAAAAACACTGTAGAGAGATTAAAGAGGCAGATGGAATAATTATTATCCACCCAAACTGGTGGGGACAGCCTCCTGCTATTTTAAAGGGTTACATAGATCGTGTGATACGTGCAGGTGTGGCTTATGAGTTTTTAGAGGGCGATGATGGCGAAGGGGTCCCAAATGGACTATTAAAAGCTGAAACTGCCATTGTATTTAACACTTCCAATACTCCAGAGAAAAGAGAACTGGAAGTATTCGGCGATCCACTTGAGACAATCTGGAAAAACTGTATCTTTGACTTATGCGGTGTGAAAAATTTTTATAGGAAGATGTACGGAGTTATTGTTACAAGTAGACAAGAAGAACGACTACACTGGCTTGAAGATGTTGAAAAAACTGTTGATAAATATTTCCCCCCAGAAAAATGAAAATTACATTCATAATTAAATGAGGAATTAAAATGGCAGAACTACCCGAACTTATGGTTTTAAGCAGACAGATGAATGATGAGCTGAAATCCAAAGAAATTAAATCAGTTGATGTAATACAGGAAAAATGCCTGAACATGGAAGTTAATAGTTTTAAAGATCAGATAACTGGTAAAGCAATTAAAAAAGTATATAACAAAGGAAAATGGATCTTTTTTGAACTTACAGACAACTACCACCTTCTATTGAACCTTGGAATGGGAGCAGACATCCTATATTATAATTTAAGTGAAAATTCCCCCGAAGAATACCAGTGCCGTTTTAATTTTACGGATAATTCAGGGTTTACATGCAAGTTCTGGTGGTTTGGACATGTAGATCTAGTTTCTGATAATCAACTTTCAGATCATAAGCCAACCAAAGATATATCAATTTCCCCATTAGATCCTGATTTTACTCTTGATTACTTTAAAAAAATCTGCAAGGGCCGTGCCATGATCAAAAATATAATTTTGAATCAAAAAAAGGTTGGAGGTATTGGAAATGTCTACGTTCATGATATTCTTTTTAAGGCAAAACTCCATCCCAAAAAACCTGTTAATTCTTTAGAATCATCTCAAATCAATGATCTATTCCAAATTATGGTAGAAAATCTTAGATATGCACTTGATAAAAAAGGACTGGCATATGAAAAAGATTTTTACGGGGAAAATGGAGAATTCAGCAGAGATTATTTTTTAGTAGCGTACAAAGAAGGAGAAAAATGCCCAGACTGTGGCAAAATCATTGAAAAAATAAAAACAGGAAGTACTTCCTCTTATATCTGTCCAGAGTGTCAGAAATTATAGAAAAGTTGAGTGCGAATTAATAGACCAAAGGTAATTTATTAACTTATAAATGATAGAATTCAATATAGTTAAAAATTACATTTCTTACATTACTTAAATTCAGTATTTTAGTGGATGATATGGCTTATTAAACTTATAAAATTTTATATAATTGTTTAAATCTGTTGAAATTTGCAATAGTTTAAAATGTTTGATTATTCACTATAAATTCATCATTATCGTGTGATTTAAATGGAAAAAATTGCAATTACAATAAAATCTGTAAATAAACCAGGTGTTTTACGAGATATTACAGATTTAATGGCAAAATGCGGGATAAATATCATATATACCCACCTTTTTGTGGAAAAAGATGAATCTGCTTCGGTATATATGGAATTAGAAGATGTAAAAAACAGGGAAGATCTTAAAAAAAATATCTTGAAGTTTGAAGCTGTTGATCACATTGAAATTCATCCTTCTTTAACTGAAATATACGGAAAAAGAATCATAATAATTGGAGGGGGAGCTCAGGTTGCTCAGGTTGCTCAAGGAGCTATAACCGAAGCAGATCGTCATAATATAAGAGGAGAACGCATTAGTATAGATACCATCCCCCTTGTAGGAGAACAAGAACTTGCAGATGCAGTATATGCTGCAGGAAGACTTCCAAGAGTAGAAGCACTGGTTCTTGCAGGATCACTTATGGGTGGTAAAATTTCAGATGCAGTTGCAGAAATTAAAGAAGAACACGGCGTAATTGTAATAAGCCTGAATATGCCTGGAAGTGCTGCAAAAAATGCAGATCTAGTGGTAACAGACCCTGTCCAAGCAGGTGTTATGGCAGTTATGGCTGTTGCAGACACTGCAGTTTTTAATATAAAAAGAGTAAAAGGAAAAAAATTTTAATTTAAAAAAATGATTAACTCATCTCTATTGCCCTAATCAATATACTTGCGGCGTTTTTAAGCTCGGGATCTTTTATGTCCCCACTTTCCCTTATTTCAAGTGCCATTCTCAGAACTTTACTCACATCCTCTGGTTTAAGATTTGCAGCCATTTCAAGATAGGTTTGATTTTCTTCTTCTACTTTAATTTGCTCTTTATCAATGAGTTCCAGCATGACTTTGCATGCACCCATTATATCTCCACTTCCAGCACTTTCTTGGCATTTTTTCACAAGTTCAGCAGATTTGGAATCCATCTTTTATCACCAATTATATATATTGTGTTATATTGGATTTATAGATGGTTATTACCCGAAATGCAATTAAATAATATTTAATAGAGATTTCATTTACGACTAAGGATTATAAAGAATTTCTAAAAACATGCAGAACCTTAAAAAATCATAGATTTTTAGGCCTGCAAAAACCCCTGGTTTTTGCGGCCGAGGAAATAAACAAACAAATCTTTGATTTGTTGCCCCGAAATCATAGATTTCGAGGGTTTCCTCCGGCATGTGAAAATTGAAAATCTTCGATTTTCAAACTCGCAAATGAAATTTGCGAGAATTGAAAATTTTCACGGTTGCGGAACAGAGTTCCGCAAACATAGAAAAATGCATAGCATGCAAACACTGCCAAAATTCAATGAATTTTGGCGCATCGAAAATTAAAAATTTTCGAATGCTTCGTGTTTGCTGTTACAAAATCGAAGCTTACAAACCTTTGGTTTGTGCCATCGAAACCTCTGGTTTCGTGGCCCTGAAAATCAAAGATTTTCAAGGGCTCCAAACCCGAAGGGTTTGAGAGATTTTGTAAACATTTTTCTCCAGCTATGTTCTGCGGCCCAAAAAATCATAGATTTTTTGACGGTTCTGCGAAATTAAAAATTTCGCGAACCCAGAAAAATCAGAGATTTTTCGACGGCCCTTAAAATAGAGATGTGATATAAATTTTATGATAATTAATGATATTAAAACAGGTTTAAGGACTGTGTTTTTTAATATAAACATCTGAAATCATTGATTAGAAATCATTCGAAAATGAGAAATAATCATGCTCATATCGAAGTGAGGTAATAGAAATTCTCTTAAAATTAAATTGATGAGTCTCTACTTTAAATAAGATAACTATCATATTGCTATAAATTAAATTTTGATGAAATTCATTTGATTAATTAAATTAATTTATTAAGTCTAAAAAA
>JAEYQZ010000198.1 GCA_023409695.1 Methanobacteriota archaeon
GATGGCAGGGATCGAATAAACAATAAATGTTAGGAATACTTTAACACCACTAAAGCCCATATCAACCCAATTGTTAAACTCTGGAAGTTCTGTTTTACCATCTAATGATGATTTTATGATTCTTAACGTATAACCACTTACAAAAAAGCCAATTATGAATCCAATTCCGGCTAAAAGCAATTTTATATCAATGTTTGTCACGCCCAATGACATAGCAGCAGCAGATATACCATTAACTATTATAATAATTCCTAAAATTAAAATCTTCTTCCAATCAGAAAGGGGATATTTTGCAGAATCTCCTATTATTTCTTTTATATCCATAATTTCCACATCCTTCTTTAATTTTAAATCTTATCGAGGATATGATATTACTTTTATATAAATAGTAGTATCTTAAGAAAATAAATAAATTGCATTTATATTTTCAAGTTTTAAAATATTATATAAATTAAAATATGTTTTCAGTCAATTTAAAGAAGATTGTGACTGCTAAATCTAATTTTAATAAAAATAAGCATTATTCAAAGCTAATTATTAATTAAAAAAAAGAAATATTTTGATTTTAAAAAAGAAAAAAAGAATTTAACTAAGGAGTTAACCTTCGCCTATCCCTTGGGAATAAAACAGTTTCCCTAACGTTTTTAGCCCCAGTAATACACATTGTAAACCTTTCAGCACCTAATCCCCAGCCAGCGTGTGGCGGCATTCCATATTCAAATGCTGCAAGGTACCTTTCAAATGAAGCTGGGTTTAAACCTTGTTTTTTAATCCTTTCAACTAAAACATCATGCATGTGGAGCCTTTGGGCACCAGATGATATTTCAAGGTCTTTATACATCAGGTCAAATGCACAGCTTTTTTCCGGGTTTTCACTGTCAGGCATTACATAAAATGGTTTTATATCAGTTGGCCATCCAGTTATGAAGTAATAGTCGTCCATTTTTTCTCCAATAGCTTTTTCAGCTGCTCGAGATAGGTCTTCACCATACTTCATGTTGACACCTTTGGAATTTACTATGTCAACAACATCATCATAATCGACCCTTTCAAATGAAGCTTCTGGTACCTCCAGGTCTACCCCTAAAATTTTAAGTTCATCTTCACACTGCTCGCTGACATTTCTAATGGCTGTGCGTACAAGTCCTTCCAGAACGTTCATCATATCTTCATGATTGCAGAAAGAAGCTTCTGCATCTATAGAAATCGCTTCATTTAAATGCCTTAAAGTATCGTGTTCTTCAGCTCTAAATATCTGTGCTATTTCGTATACTTTGTCCAGTCCCGAAGCCATCATCATCTGTTTGTAAAGTTGAGGGCTTTGACTGAGGAATGCCTCTCTTTCAAAGTATGTTATTGGGAAAAGTTCTGTTCCTCCTTCAGTTGCAGATGCACCAAGTTTTGGAGTGTTTATTTCTATAAATTCTCCTTCTTCAAAGAAAGACCTGACAGAATGAAGCATCCTGCTTTTTATTTTAAATATAGCACTTACAGATGCTCTCCTGAGATCTACATATCTTGAATCAAGACGTGTATCTATTTCTGCATGTACTTTTTCTGTTGTGTCCAGTGGAAGAGGTAATTTAGATTCGTTAAGTAATTTCACTTCGGCAGGGATAATTTCAAAGCCGCCTGGTGCTTTTGAAGAATCCTGCACAGTTCCTTTAACTGCTATTACTGATTCTCTCCTTAATTTCCTTATCTCTTCAAGTAGTTCCTTTGTAATTTTCTTACTTGGAGCGGTAATTTGAATAAGTCCATCTCTATCTCTTAGAAGGACAAATATTATTCCTCCAAGGTCTCTTATCTCATGAATCCAACCCATGACTGTAACTTCTTCTCCGCTTAGCTCAGGGCTTATTCGTTTTGAATAATGAGTTCTTCTCCAATCTCCTAATGAGTCTGTCAAGTAATTCACCTCTAAAATAATTAAATAGTCGTTAGTTTAATGTAGTATCATAGTTAGGAACCTATCATAGTTAAGTTGTTCTCATGTTTAAATTATTGTTTACATGAGTCCCAATTCAATTAGTTAATCGCATTATGATTCTGCATAAGCAATACCATTATTAGCCAGAACATTCATTTTTTTCAATATTTAATCATTATTAATCTCTTTAATGATTCCACATAGCAGTGTCTGCATTACCTAAAGCCATTAAACTATCCTTTTCAATATTTAATCATCATTTAATCGCTTTTTAAATGATTCTGCATGGGCAAAAAGTCCTTCATGTTCTGCAAGAGTTATAACAACATCTTTTAAGCTGCGGACTCCTTCCTTGGAAAGACGCTGCACTGTCGGTTTTTTAATAAATGAATCCACCGAAAGCCCAGAATACATTCTTGCACACTTTGAAGTTGGAAGGACGTGATTTGTTCCTGAACCATAGTCTCCAGCTGCAACTGGTGTTAATTCTCCTAAAAATATAGAGCCTGCATTTTTGATGTCTTTTAAAACATCTTCAGGGTCCTCAGTCATAATAATCAGATGCTCTGGAGCATAACTGTTTGTAAACTCCACAGCTTCACTTAGAGAATCAGCAATTATTATTTTACCATACTTTTCAAGGGATTCCTCTATTATTTTACTTCTTTGCATATATTTAATTTTTTCTAAAATATTATCATTTACTTTATGGGCAATATCCCCTGATGTTGTAACAAGCGCACAGGCCGCATTTGGATCATGCTCAGCTTGAGCTAACATATCATAAGCAATGAATTCCGCATTAGCAGTTTCATCAGCTATTATAAGCACTTCAGACGGTCCTGCTGGGAAATCTATATCAACGTCACCATATACTAACTTTTTTGCAGCTGTAACAAATATGTTTCCAGGGCCCACTATCTTATCAACTTTAGGAACACTTTCAGTACCGAATGCCATAGCAGCTATGGATTGAGCCCCACCTATTTTATAAATTTCATCTGCACCGGCTATATCTGCCGCGACAAGTACAGCCTCATTTACACTGCCGTCAGGCATTGGAGGTGTACAGCAGATTACTTTACCAACACCTGCAATTTTTGCAGGAATGATTGTCATTAAAACAGATGAAGGGTAAACGGCACGTCCTCCTGGAACATAACAACCTACAATTTCAATGGGACGGATTATCTGACCTGCAGTAATCCCTTTATCAACTTCTTCAAACCATTCTTCTGGAATTTGCAATTTATGAAATTTTTTAATATTTTTAGCAGCCTTTTTTAGGGCATCCACTATTTTAGCATCTACTTTATTGTAACCCTCTTTAATTTCAGCTTCACTGACTTTAAGATCATCTAATTTAACGTTATCAAACTTTTCAGTATAAAATTTTAAAGAGTTGTCTCCATCCTTCCGGACATTATGAAGTATGTCGCTTACAATTTCAACTACACTTTCTGCATCAATTTGCGAACGTTGGGTGAGTTTATTCTTCTCTGCGCTTTCAAGTTTCACGATCTCCATCCTATCACAAACTTAGTTTGTTGAATTGAATTTAAATATTTGACTGGAATAGTTTATAATTTAAAAAATTTCTAAAACATTTCTTAAAAACCAGAATTTCTAATATACCAATTAATATTAAAGTGTCGAATTACAGGTTTAAACAGTATTGATTATTTAAAATAATGATGATAATACGTGGTTTATAAATTAAAGGTTAAATTTTTGCTTATAAAAATAAATACTTATTTTCATCTCTGTGATTAAGCATAAATACACGTTTATGACTATTTTAAAATGTGATGGTGAAGATTGTCACAATAAATTAACATTAAATAATAGTAAAATCAATTTATTTTAAAAATATCTAATCAAAATTACAATATCTTGCATAATACGGCAAGTTATTTCTAAGAATACTTTTTGAAATTAATTCACATAACAACCAAAAGTTTATCCATCATCATATTAAGAATATATTAAAGGAATATTAAACGAAGTATTTATCATTTCTTTTTTCCACCTTGTATAACAAAATCTATAAATAACATGCAATTTAATTTCAAGAGTGATAAAGGAGGGGCTCGTAATAATGTATAAAGACGAACTTATACAACTGCATCAGTTTTTGGTATATGTTTTAAAAAGTTTAGAAGATGAAAACGAAGTTAAAGAGGAATGCGAGGAATATTTCCGCCTTAACATAAGTCCACACCACATCCACCGAACGAAAGCAGAACACAAATATGCGATTTTTGTATTATCTGAATCTATTTCTGAATTAATAGCTAAGAAAAATGACAGTGCAGCACCATCGAATATTGCAAATGGTTTATCTGAACTAGCAAAACGTTCCAAAAAAGAGTTAATTCGGATGCATGAAGACAATGCGCTAAAATATCAGAAGGACAAAAAAATGGAAATGATTTAGTTTATACTGTTAAATTTTATAAAATTTATTTGGTTCACTACCTTAAACTAAAACTATTTAACTTCATAAACTCAAAAATACCTAATATAAATTAAAAGTAGGTATATCCATGAAAGGTTTAAGGAAAATGATATGTTTAGTGGATGGTGAACATTATTTACCTGTTAACAAGTCGGCCCTAGACTTGTTAGACAGCTTAGAGCACAATGAAATTGTTGCTGTTATTTTTATCGGCGGAACTGAAAAATTAAGAGAAGTCTCTGAAGAAGGAATCTCTGAAAAATTAGAAAGACCTGTTCATTTTGGTGAGGATCATCACAAAATACCCTATAAACTGATAGGGGAAATGATCGAAAAATATGACGCCGATGTTGTTATGGACTTAAGTGACGAACCAATAGTTGATTATTCAAAACGTTTCAAACTTGCAACTGTTGCACTTGAGAAAGGAATTCCATACGAAGGGCCTGATTTTAAATTTGATCCCCTCACTGAACATGATGTTTTAGAAAAACCATCACTCAAAATACTGGGTACTGGTAAAAGAATAGGAAAAACTGCAGTTTCAGCATATGCTGCTCGATTAATCCATAATAGAAAATACAATCCATGTATAGTTGCAATGGGTAGAGGCGGCCCTGAAAAGCCAGAGATTGTTCGAGGGGATTTAATAAAAATAACTCCAGAATATTTAATGGAACAATCAGATAAAGGAGTACATGCCGCTTCTGATCACTGGGAAGATGCCCTTATGAGCCGTATTTTAACTATCGGATGTAGAAGATGCGGAGGTGGAATGTTAGGAGATGTTTTCCTAACAAACATGAAAAAAGGAGCAGAACTTGCAAACGATGTTGACGCTAATTTTGTAATAATGGAAGGAAGTGGAGCTGCCATACCTCCTATTAAAACTAACAGGCATATTGTACTGGTAGGTTTAAACCAGCCTATAGAAAATATAAAAAGCTATTTTGGGCCTTTTAGAATAAAACTGGCCGATTTAGTAATTCTAACCATGTGTGAAGAACCAATGGCCAGTCCTGAAAAGGTTAAAGAAGTTGAGGAATTTATAAAAGATATAAATCCCGAAGCAGAAGTTATATCAACTGTTTTTAGACCAAAACCACTGGAAAATATAGAAAATAAAAATATTCTTTTTGCTACAACTGCACCGGATTCAATAAAAGATGTACTTGTAAGTTATCTTGAAGAAAACTATGGCTGTAAAGTTGTGGGAACAACTTCTCACCTATCAAATAGACCGTTACTTCAAAAAGATATTGAAAAATACATAGATAAAGCAGATATTATGCTTACAGAACTTAAAGCCGCTGCAGTAGATGTTGCAACAAAAGATGCTCTTAATGCAGGATTAGGCGTAGTATTCTGCGATAACATACCAAAAGTCTGCGGTGGGTTTGGAGAAGAACATCAATTACTGCAAAATGCAATAATAAATGTTGTAGAAAAATCAATTGCTGATTTTAAAGCAAAAGGTGAATAGAATATTCTATTCCCTATTTAATTTAAAGATCTAAGAGTTAATTATTTTTTAGTTAAAATATAGAAATGAAATGAGTTTATTTAACTCAGTAACTTATTTTTTAAGCTTTTTAATTCCTTTAGATGACCCTATAAGAACTTCATCTGTAACTCCCGAAAATATTCCATTTTCTACAACTCCGGGGATATAATTAAGTTCTTTTTCTAGATATGCCGGATCTTCAATACTTTCAAACTTAACATCAAGGACGAAATTACCATTATCTGTTATAACAGGTCCGCCTTTCCGTTTACCCATTCGCAGGGCGGGAACTCCTCCAAACTGCTTTACATGATTGCTGACTGTTCTGCAAGCCTGTGGAATCACTTCAATAGGTACTGGGAATGTTCCAAGCTTTTCAACTACTTTGGAGTCATCTACAATAACTATAAATTTAGCCGCAGCACTGTCAACGATTTTTTCCATTGTATGGGCTGCTCCACCGCCTTTTATTAAATTTAAACTGCTGTCAACTTCATCTGCACCGTCAACTGCAATATCAATGTCATGTTCTTCAAGGGTGGTTACTGGGATTCCATTTTCCTTTGCAAGCAAAAAAGATTGGTATGATGTTGGAATACCTAATATTTCAATTTCTTCCTCTGTGATCCTCTTTCCAAGCTTCTCTATAAAAAAAAGAGTAGTAGATCCAGTTCCAAGTCCCACTATATTTCCGTCTTCAACTAATTTTGCAGCAGCATATCCTACATTTCGTTTAAGTTCCATAATTAGACCTCAATAATAAATTTATAGTAAACAATCAATTTAAATTATATTCAATTTTAAAAGCGTATTTGTAAGTTATCTTAATTAGATATATAAAATATTAAATTATTTAAAAAATATAAATAAATAGTGAATTTACTTTAAAAGCACTAAACTTAGTTTTAATCCTTTTATACATTCATTAGCAGGCTTTCCAATGGATTTGGCTATTTTGCACTTATCGCCTTCATATAAACCTTCTGGAAAACATAATTCCCTCATGGTGCATTCTTTATCACATTCAGGAAATTCAAAGGTAAGCATAGACCCTTCAAATGCCTTTTTAGTATCGACAAGCGCTTCAATATCTGCTTTTTCCACTTCAACAACTTTAACTTTTCCGCTATCATGTATAGGACAAGGGTGTTCTGTGTCTTTTACCTCCGTTACTACATACATTCTTCCTTCCTCTAAAGAATCAATGCATGTACTTTTAAATCTACACGCTTCACATTCTGCAGAAGCTCCATAATGCATGAATTTAAGCCCTTCTTCTGCAAGAGTTTTTCCAATGAGCGTTATCATAATTTGTCTCCTTTAATGGTGTTTTATATAATTAGTTCAATTATATCAGATATTGTCCGATATTTTAAGTTGTCTGCTGCACAATATAGAAAACAGCAGCTATCTAAGTTTTTAAATGGTATTTCATATATAATTAAATTAAATCAAATAGTATTACCATTTTTAATGTTATACAATTATATAAAAACATTAGGTATATGAATATAAATAGTTATCATCTGAAATTTCTTATTACACAATTGTCTAATCCTTAAAAAAAGAAATTAAAATTATCCTAACTAAATTTAAGCAATATTAAGAACTAGTTCAAAGATTCAAAATAATTTTTATAATTTTTAAAGAAAATAATGAGTCGTAGGCTTTAATTATACATCATGGAACTACAACAACTGGAACTTTTGCTGATCTCAGTACCCTATCAGTAGTGCCTCCCAGTAAAACATGGCTTAATCTATCAAAAATCTTAGATTTCCGACGACCATGCTTGCCAGTAGAACCCATAAACACCACATCTATATCTTCCCGCTTTATATTATCTAATATTTCTTCGTAGGGTTTTCCACCGGTGACTTCAGTTTTTAATTTGACACCTTTACATAAACCTTCACATTGGGTTTCTTCCAGCTTTTTCCTGAAACGTTCCACTACATTTTCCCCTTCCTTCTGTAAACTATCATATAATTCTCCCCTAAAATTTGGTAGATATGCAGATCGAAGAAAATAAGTGTCAACAACATATAAAACAACGATATCAGCGCCGCTTACATTGGAAGTCCATATTGCATGCCCTCCAGCCCTTTCTGCAGATTCAGATCCATCTATTGGCAGTAATATTTTCTTATACATAAAGTGACCCCTAATTTTATACTACTTTTATTATATTACTTTCAGTATAAAAATTAATATTACGTAAATTTCAAAATGAGACTTTGTCGAAAACGTTGAAAAGTCAAATAAACTTAGAAAATAGTTAATAAAAGTTTAAACTGTCTAAAATATTAAATCATTATAAATTAAAAGAAATTAATGTGGATTTTCAGCTATAAACATGCCCGATTCTTTTTTAATTTGTATCTTACCATTTTCATTTAAAATATTTGTAATATATTCTGAAAATTCATTTATTTTATTTCCATTTATAATATTTTTAACCCTCGTAAATGAAAGAACGTAGTTTACTAAAGGTTCAGCTTCAGTTACTTCTAAACCATCTTCATACTTTATCAATTTTATATCTCTAAAGGATTCACTTAACTGTTTTTCCCCATTTTCAAGACCAAATGCACGAGCAACTGGTTCCAATGAACAGTTAGCACTCTTATCATAATTAGATACCAGATCACTCAATTCTTTCATGTAATTCAGGCCAAAAGTAGTTGCATAAAGCACACCGTCACTCTTTAAAACTCTGCTAATTTCAGATATTGCTTTTTTCCTGTCGGGAACGTGATAAAGCATAAGGTTTGCAATTACCACATCAAATGAATTATCCAGATGTGGAATCTGCTCTGCATCTATTACTTCATACTCAAACCTTTCTGCAGCATCACCCAGAGTGAGTTCTGCGTCATCAAGCATCCCCTCTGAAAAATCAGAGAGTAGAATGTGGGCATCTTCAGGTATTTTTTGAAGGTTTGATTTCCATAAAATCCCATTTCCACATCCAAGTTCAAGTACTCTGGCATTCTTTTTAAATTTAATCTGATCAAATAACCATGATGTCCATTTATAAGGATTTGTCCCAAATTTTCTATTCAATTCAACCCTGGCCATAAAATTACTTGAATTTGAATACTGTTTTAAAAGGGAAGTCATTTTATTTACTCCAATTTTATTCATTAATGATCGAGATTTAATTATTTGAGCCAGAGATTTTAGATAACACCAGTTGCAGTTGCAAGTTCTTCAGCAGCCTCTTTTGTAAGCCCTCTATCCCCTAAAATTGTATATCGTTCCTTTCTAATTGTATGGGCCATAGTTAATGCCCCAATAATATATTCTGGATCCAAATTCAGTTCACTTGCAGTTGTTGGGGCTTTTATAGTCTTTAATGTATCCCTTATATATTTCCAGTCTCCCCCATGGAGATACATCATCATTATAGTACCAATACCGCATTGTTCGCCATGTAATGCTGGTTTAGGTGCAATAATATCTAAAGCATGGCTGAATTTGTGTTCAGATCCGCTTGCAGGCCTGCTTGTCCCTGCAATACTTATGGCCATTCCGCTGCTTATAAGTGCCTTAACAACAAGAGCAGCACTTTCTACATGGCCTTCTTTTATTGCGTCAGCAGATTCCAAAGTCATTTTAGCCGTCATAAATGATAATGCCGATGCTGAATCACTGTAATTTTCATTCAAAAGTCTATACGCCAATTTCCAATCCAAAATAGCTGTATAATTTGATACTATATCTCCACATCCGGCTGCAAGAAGTCTGAATGGAGCTTGACTTATAATTTCCGTATCTGCAATTACTCCAATTGGTGATTGAGCCTCAAGAGATACTGATCCCTTTTCATTCTTTATAGACGCTCTTGGTGAAGCGATTCCATCATGGGAAGCTGCAGTTGGGGCGCTTATAAACTGAATACCATTTCGGGTTGCTGCCAGTTTTGCAACATCTATTACCCTGCCCCCACCAATTCCTAAAACCACAGATACATCCTTTGATGCATCCTGAACTTCTAAAACAGCTGATTTTGATGCATTATCTATTATAAAAGTTTCAACATCAAAATTTTCGTTTTGAAGGCTTTCTATAGCCTTTTCTCCCGCTATCTTAAGGGTATTTGGCCCACTTACCACTAGAACTTTATCTTTAAACATGAGATCCTTACATATAGAACCTGTTTCTTCAATTACTCCCTCACCTGTATGAATTTCTCGTGGTAGTTGGATTTTCCTAAAGTCCATATTATCGTCCTTATAATATTCATTCATTATATCGCAAATTTATTGTTTTAAAACTATATCTTTTTCTATTTTGAAAACTTTTTCAATGGCTCTCTTTAAATCAACTCAATTTACAGAAAATTATATAACTAATTCAAAAAGTTATATAAATCTTAAACTATAAGTTTGGAACTTAAAAAATACTTTTAAAATAGGCAAATATATAAAGGAATATTAAAAAATAAATTAAATGATTGACGATCTTTATAGCAAATAACTATTTTTTGCTTGCAGAACGTGCACTGAAAAAAGCAAAAATATGCTTCAGAGGTGCTGACTCAAATAAAAACTATTTTTGAGGCGTAAATCAGCACTGTTACAATATTTAAACTAATAAATTAGGAGTGAATAAAATGGCAAAAGTAAAAGGAACTAACGTTAGAACAAGACAAAAAAGTCATTATAAAAAAGCTGGAAGTAAAAGAGGAAGAGGCGTAAAGCATTAAGATACCTTGTAATTCAAGGTTCTTTAATTATTTCGCAATGATGTTTATTCTTTTTTAACTTCAATTAACTATTTTTTTTATCAAATAGAAAATTAAATTTTATTTTTATATAATAAATCTTATTTTAAAATTAAAAAAGAAAAAAGTAAATGTTTCATTAATTTACTTAAAGCGTTTATGTTGTCGCTTGTTTGTAGATAGCAGCTATTACTGCATTCAGATCTCCAGAGTAAATGTAATTATATCCATTGTTTGTCAGATATTGATCTGGGTGTGCCAGTCCTGTAAAACTAGCCGGACTATAATTATCATCGTGTGCTCTTGGCAGCCATGCTAAACCAGTTATATTAACCGATGAAGGGGCCATCCATACACAGAATACTTTTCTAGTTCCAACTAATTTCTTGTAATAGCTTTGTCCCATTTCATATATTACACCAGCATCTGCTCCGCCATAGACATCAACTATCAAAGCATTTGCAGGTACTGAACTATTTTGAAGTACGGAATAATGAGTATTAGCACCTAAACCCGCATTATATGCATTTATTCCCAGTGCTTTTAAACCGCTTACAATAGCATTGATTCTATTCATATCAGTTGTTGCTCCGTTTATGTAGTCACTTGTTATATACACCGGTCTTGCCTGTGATACGACTGAAGTAACTGTTGACCATGCTTTTACCGAAACATAGTTTGGTAATGCCTTGTTTGTTTGATAATAATTAAGTATTTTGGAATATGTGTAAATCAGGGATTCATACCTTAATTTACCAAGGTTACTGGTTGCATAATTGGGTATTATACCATTTGCATCTATAAATGCTTTAACTCTCTTAGCAAGATCCAGATAATTTGCTTTAGTTATATTTCCACTTGTAATATTTTCACTAGGTTGTGCTGGAGTACCTACCGTTTTTAGAGTTATTGATGTTGTTGTTCCGTTGTTTATTTGGAGTAAACCTGCAGTCAGCAATCTTAAAAAATCAGGCATTTTAACCTGAGTTGTACCTATTGTCACATAATTTGGAAGTACATGATTGGTTTCAATGTATGCTTTGACTCTAGTTGCTGCATCTGTGATTTGACTTACAGTAAAACTTGTTGAATTCACTGTTGTTTTTGTTTCGCCTGCTGCAGCCTCCTGTTTAAAACTGCTAACATTAGCATTTGCTGTAGTTTGCTGCGTTTGACTATTATTTGTAGATTTAATAGTTGAATTTGCTGTAACTTGAGTTGTGGATTTAGTACTTGCTGGTAAAGTACTATTTGCCGTTTGATTTATGCTTAAATTCTGCACAGTACTGTTATTAATAGCCTGTGTTTGTGCAGCCCCCACGTTTGATGCACTTGCATCAGAAATACCCATTAATGACAGACTGGATATTAATAGGGCCGCAAATAACAATTTTTTCGTAATTGTACCGCCTCCGATTTCCCATAAAACTTGAATTCAAGTTTTTGAGGGAGTAGGAAAAAATTAATTTCCATAATATATAAATATTTTGGTTTAAATTTGGAAAAAAAGCATCTTTAAAGCTCTTTTTTTGATTTAAAGCTCACTGAGAAGTTATCTAAAATTAAGTATTAAGACAGATTATCTAAATATGCACTTTTAACAAATAAAGTCATTTAAAACGTTATTTTAATAAAATAATCTTATTTACTACTTTTAGAATATGCATATAAATCGTATAATTATTTAAAAAAGCCTATTAAACTTTTATTTGGATAAAAACCATTTTTTTCAAAATTAAGAAAATTAAAATGAGCATTATTAAATAACTAGTGATTAGTATATTTAAAAATGTTACAATAATACTTATAGCTCTTTATTTATTTTTTAAATTTTTAAATTTTTATCTTAATTTCAATTAAAAAATCACAGCGAAGCTATCATTTTTGTGCCAGAAAATCATGATTTTTGAGTGTTTAAAGTCTTTATTTTTGACCATATTATTAAAATAGATAATATTATGAATTTTAAATTAAAAAGTTAACTTCAATACAGACCATAAAAACAATTTACTTTTTTATATCATTTATTTAGCACCACTAAAAATTATTTTTTTAAAGAATTCCCTACCTTTAATCTTAAATAATTAAAGGAACAACTATCTACTATAATAGCTGTAAATATTTTAATCATTTTATATACTTATTAGATTTTAATTAGGTGAATATATGACAGATTTCAGTGAATGGTTCCATAATATCTTAGAAGAAGCAGAAATAATCGATGATAGGTACCCTGTAAAAGGAATGAACGTTTGGCAACCACAAGGATTCAAAATAAGAAAATATACTTTAGAAATTCTTCGAAATATCTTAGACAAGACACATGAAGAGGTACTTTTCCCAATGTTAATTCCTGAAGACGAACTTGCAAAGGAAGCAATACATGTCAAAGGTTTTGAAGAAGAAGTTTACTGGATTACACACGGTGGATTAACAGAACTGAATAAAAAACTCGCACTTAGACCTACAAGCGAAACTGCCATGTATCCAATGTTCTCATTATGGGTAAGATCCCACACCGATCTCCCTATGCGATTTTATCAGATTGTTAACACCTTCAGATATGAAACAAAGCACACAAGACCTTTAATAAGAGTCCGAGAAATTACCACATTTAAGGAAGCGCATACTGTACACGCAACAGAAGAAGAATGTGAAGAAGAAGTACAGAATGCAATTAAAATCTACAAACAATTCTTTGACATGTTAGGAATCCCTTATATGATTTCAAAGAGGCCGCAGTGGGACAAATTCCCTGGCGCTAAATATACAGTAGCATTTGATACCATTCTCCCTGATGGAAAAGCACTTCAGATCGGGACTGTACACAATCTTGACCAGACCTTTGCAAAGACATTTGATATAACTTATGAAACAGAAGAAGGAGACCATAAATACGTTTATCAGACATGTTACGGTATATCTGACAGAGCTATAGCATCAATTATAGGTATTCATGGAGATGAGAAAGGATTATGTTTACCACCAGCAGTTGCACCTTATCAGGTTGTTATTGTACCAATTATATTTAAAAAAGGTGCTGAAGAGGTTTTAGAGTTTTGTAGAGGTGTAGAAGCTAAACTCAAGTCCGCGGGCTTAAGGGTTCATTTTGATGATAGGGACATAAGAGCAGGTAAAAAATTCTATGAACACGAAATGAGGGGAATTCCTTTAAGAATGGAAATAGGCCCTCGTGATATTGAAAATAAGAATGCAGTAGTCTTTAGAAGAGATAAGCTTGAAAAAGACACCATCTCAATTGAATCTGATGATTTTATAGATGAAATTAAATCTATATTAGACAATATAACTCATGATATGAGAGAAAAAGCATGGGAATCCTTTAACAATCACCTGAGAGATGCTGAAACAGTTGAAGAAGCCGCAAAAAAAGTTGAAGAGAATATGGGAATTGTTAAGTTCCACTGGTGCGGAGATGAAGCTTGCGGGAAAGAACTGGAGGAAAAAGTTAGAGTGGATATTCTCGGAGTTCAGGAAGAAGAAAAGGATTCATGCGAATGTATTAACTGTGGAAAGTCTTCCACGTGCAAAACTATGATTGCAAAAACCTATTAAATATTAGCTGGGGAAATAGATGAATATAAGAGTTGTAAGTCTTGTATTAGTAGTTTTAGTATTTGCATTAGTTTCCGGAACGATGAGTTATTCTGTATCCGGAGGAATGCCTCTAAAAGAAGCTTATAACACTGGAAAGATCACAGTAGTTCAGCAAACTGCAGCCGGTACAGTTCCTCATCAGGTTATGATAACAAATAATGCAAGTAAATCTGTTAAAGTTAAGAAAGGAGATGTACTTCAAAGTACAATATCTCAAAACCTTGTAATTGCAGAAGATAAAACAATAGCATCAGATTCAAATGCAACTGTAAAGGCATACTGTCTAGATCCCTCTCAAAGGGCAGTTGTAGGGGCGAAATTACTGCCTACAAACACCACATACAGCGCGATAACTCGTGTGATAAGCAGTTCAAATCCATCAAATTCTCAAAGTACGATGAATACCCAACTTCAAATCTGGGTAATTACATCTGGAGGTAATTTGAATCCATATGCAGGAGAACCAGTAGCTGTTGTGGAAAATAACAATATGACATGGTCACAGTTCCGCCAGGATATTGCCAATGCTAAAAGTGATGTTATGAGCACATTCAACGTTACAGAAGACAATATCAAAAATTTAAATCAGACACAATCAAACAGTGCACAAACTTCATCATGGATAGACAATACTATAAGTTGGATAAAAGAATCAATATAACTTATAAATTAAAATTTTATTTCAAGTAGGGTCTATAAATGAATTAACCACTATGTAAAAAATCTGATTCAGGAGTTACCAATATGGAAAAAACATTTGCTGTAATCCCAGTATCAAAATTTACAGATGCAAAAACAAGATTATCCCCCAAATTAAGCCCATTAGAACGTGAAAATTTATTAAAAGCCATGTTAAAAGATGTAATTGGAGTTTTAAAGGGATCAGTAGATAACATAATAGTTATAAGCTCTGATGATGATGTTTTAAATTTTGTAAATGAACTTGGCGTTGAAACTTTTAAAGAAAGAGGAGTTACCGATTTAAATGGCGCATTAACTCAAGCCATTCAACACTACTCTAATTCTTGCAGTAACATATTTATAGTGCCCTCAGACGTACCTTTAATTAAAAAAAGCCATGTTAAAGAAATATTGAATAGAAAACATGAATTTGACGTTGTCATTGCCCCTTCCAAAGGAGGAGGTACCAATGCACTTCTATGTCCTACTTCTTTTTGTGTGAAATTTGGAGACTACAGTTTCTTTGAACATATAGATGAAGCTGGATTAAGGGGACTCTCACACAGCATCTATGACTCATTCTATTTATCACTGGATGTAAATACGGCAGAAGACCTGGGCGAAATAATGTTACATGGAAAAGGAACTAAAGCAAGAGAATATTTAAAGAAAGTACAGCTTAAAGTTAAATCTAACCACGGATCTGAAAGGTTAGACGTTAGCCGAGAGGCCACCATATGATCGCGATGTCCATTGCCGGTTTTGACCCTTCAGGCGGTGCTGGAATTTTAAATGATATTAAAACTTTTTCTGCATTTGGTGTTTACGGAACTGCAGTAATAACAGCGATTACTGCCCAAAATATAAATAAAGTTGAGGGAATTCAACCAGTTGATGCCCAGTTCATTGAAAAACAAATTGACACAACCTTAGAACAGGATAAAATCGAATTTGCAAAGACAGGGATGCTCTACTCCGATAAAATCATAAAAGCAGTTGCTAAAAAAGTTACAGAACATGATTTAAAGGTAGTTATTGATCCTGTAATGGTGGCAGGCTCTGGAGGACACCTGTCCCAAAAAGATTTTGTCAGATCTCTAAAAAAGTATCTTCTACCTGTTGCTGAATTGGCCACCCCCAATATACATGAAGCCCAAGAAATTTCAGGAATTAAAATAGAGAGTACAGAAGATTCCATCGAGGCTGCACTTAAAATAGGAGAAACCTGTAATGTTGTAGTTACTGGAGGGCATCTTGAAGGAACTGATGTACTTTTTGATGGTTCCATTAAAGTTATAAAAGGAGAACTTGTTGAAAGTGACAATACACACGGCAGCGGCTGTACTTATTCCTCTGCAATTGTGGCTTCCCTTGTAAAGGGAGATAATATAGAAACTGCCGTTAAAAAGGCTGGAGAATTTGTAAAAGAAAGTATTAAACATGGAAGCAGGGGAACTTTAAATCAGTTCTGGAAATGTGTCTAATTAATCATTTTTTACTATTAAGGTACCACCAAAACAGGACGCTTAGTTTCTCTTATCACTCTTTCTGTAGTACTCCCAAGTAAAACCCGATCTAAGCCGTGTTTGCCTGAAGCCCCCATGATCACGACATCAACATCTTCTTTATCCATAGTTTCAAGTATCACTTCATGCGGTTTCCCTTCATCGATTTTAGATATGAATTCAATGTTTTTACACATTCCTTTACACTGGCTATCTTCTAAATCCTTTTTAAATCTAGCAATAGCTCTTTTTCCTTCATTTCTTAACTCTTTTTCTAAATCTTCTCTAAAACTCGGCAGATATGATGGCTGCAGATAGTTAACATCGATTACATTTAAGACTATTATATCTGCACCAGTTACATCTGCAAGGGCTATAGCATGTTCACCTGCTCTTTTTGAACTTTCCGAGCCGTCTGTAGGTAACAAAATTTTTTTATACATAATTTACCTCCAAATATTTCATATTTGGGGCCTGCAAAACAAAGTTTTGCGGCCGAGGAAACAAGTTTCCCCGGTTTCGGAAAAACTTCGTTTTTCCTTCAACCTCCAAAAAAATCCCTCAAAAATTCATAGAATTTTTGGGGCATACGAAAATCTACGATTTTCGATTGTTTTTATTTTTTTGGGGTTCCAAAAACCTCTCAAAAATTCGAAGAATTTTTGGAGCGCAAATTGAAAATTTGCAAGCTGTGGTTTTTGAGAACCTCCGGATTTACAAATTAATTAATCTTATAAAAATATAATTAGACAATTAAATTTTGAACTCTTCATTTTCTAGCCATAGATGCAAATATACCTCCAAAACAGAGTACAGCAAATATAATAAAGGTTATCTGTATACTTTGAATTAAAGCAGGGTATTGGGCAGGTAATATCTGCACTCTACCAATTAACATGGCAAATATCAACATAGCTATACCCATACTTAAAACCTGACCCACCAGACGCATGGTGCTGACTGTAGCTGAAGCTACACCAAAGAATCTTCTTTCCACAGATCCCATAATGGCATTTGTATTTGGGGAAGAGAAGAATCCAAATCCAAGACCCAATACAAGCAGTCCAATTATTATATATTCAAATGTCGTCTGTGAGCTTATAAATGCAAAAATAATAAGTCCTACAGTTACTAAAGCCATTCCCAAAGACGCAAGAATGCGAGGTTCATAACGATCTGAGAGCCTACCTGCAAAAGGAGTTATTATGGCCATCATTATAGGTTGGGCAATCAAAATTAGACCTGCATTTTGCGCACTCAATCCTTTTACATACTGCAGATAAAGACTTAAAAGGAAAGTAACTGCAAATGTAGCGCTGTAATTTATAAGTGCAGCCATGTTAGAGAAAGCAAATGCTCTATTTTTAAAGAATAGTTTCATATCCAGCACAGGACTATCTATACTCAATTCCAACCGGGTGAATCCTAAAAATACTAAAATACCTGCAATTATAGCAACTATTCCCCAGATGTCAGGAAGCGATGAAAATCCAAATATAACCAGTACAAGAGCTGTACTGTAAAGCACTGAACCAGGTAAATCAAATTTTTCTCCTTTACATGCTGCCCATTCCTGTTCCCTTAATTTCCAGAACACCAAAACAACTACCAGCAGGCCTAAAGGTACCATTAAATAGAATAGACTTCTCCATCCAATATAATGAGTTATTAAGCCACCTAAAACCGGCCCGAGAGAAAGACCAGTGTAAACTGCCGCAATATTTATTCCAATTGCTTTTCCTCTTTCTTGAGGAGGAAAAGCTGATGTTATAATGGCAAGTCCAGTAACAAAAATCATTGCACTACCAATTCCCTGTAAAACCCTAAATCCTATAAGTGCAAGGGTGGAAGGAGCCATGGCAGATAAAAGAGAGGCTATGGTAAAAATAATTATTCCAGAAGTAAAAACTTTTTTCATTCCATGTATATCTGCTATTCTTCCAAATGGAACAGCAAACATGGCTGACGTTAACAAGAATGCTGTTGGAATCCAGCTCAGCAAAATAGCATCTGTAGCAAATTCAGAAGCAATTGCTGGAAGTGCGATATTAACAGAAGAACCCATAAATGGAGTTAAAAAGGAAGCTATAGTAGCTATCAATAAAGCTGACATTTTATTAACATTGTTACCCATGAAAACACCCGTTAACTAAATTTATAGATAATGTTTGTTTCCCCAATTATATAAAAATTTATAATTGATTTTTTAAAGTATAATGGGTTTAGAATTATTATTTTAGCTTAAAAGTGATTTTTACATTTATCCAATTAACAAATGGGCCCTAAAAATAGCAATAGTCAAATTAAGAACTTTAAATAATTTAAAACGAATATTTAAGTTTTTAAAATTAATAAAAAAGTAAAATAAGATATATTTATTTTACAATTCATAGACTTCTTCAGGTGAAAGAACCGCAGCTCCACCTTCTTTTAAAGCGGCAATACCTTCATCAATATCTTCAGTACGCAGTACAACTACAGCTTTTTCTGCTTTCTTTTCAACAAAAGCATATATGTATTCCACGTTAGTATTCGATTTATTTAATACTTCAAGGATTCCTTCAAGCCCACCAGGAGTATCTGGAACTTCTACAGCAATTACATTAGTTATTTTAACTACAAAATTGCCTGCTTCAAGTGCTTTTTTTGCTTTTTCAGGGTCAGGGACTATAATTCTTAAAATCCCAAACTCAGATGTATCTGCAATTGAGAGAGCACGTATATTCATCCCTGATTCTCTTAAGATACTCAGTGCGTTCCATAGTCTCCCTTTTTTATTTTCCAAAAATATAGATACCTGTTTTAATTTCATGTTCGCCACCTTATAAGATTTATATTTAAATTTCCCTTTTATCAATAACCCTAACAGCTTTACCTTCACTTCTTGGAAGTGATTGTGGTTCAACAAGAGTTACATTAACTCTAAGCCCGATTTCATTGTGAATACGATCCTCTATCATCTTTTTAACTTCTTCCACATGTTTCACTTCATCTGAGAAGAACTTTTCAGATGTTTCAACCTGAACTTCAAGTTCATCCAGGTGCTGCGGTCTTGTAACCACAATCTGGTAATGAGGTTCAAGATCTTCGATTTTAAGTAATGCCTTTTCAATCTGTGATGGGAATACAATTACTCCCCTGATCTTAAGCATGTCATCGGTACGTCCAGTGATTCTATCCATTTTAATAAGTGTCCTTCCACAGGAACATTTTCCCTTTCTTAAAGCTGTGACATCCTTTGTACGGAAACGGATTACGGGCATGCCTTCTCTTGTTAATGTTGTTAAGACAAGCTCTCCTTTTTCTCCTTCAGGTAATGTTTCAAGTGTTTTAGAATCAACAATCTCTGGATAAAAATGGTCATCAGATATATGCAGACCATTTTTGTCCTCACATTCCATAGCCACTCCAGGACCAATTACCTCAGTCAACCCGTAAATATTAAGTGCAGTAAGATTAAGCCTTTTTTCTATTTCGTTCCGCATTTCTTCAGTCCACATTTCGGCTCCAAATACTCCTGCTTTCAATTTTATTGATTCTTTTCTGATTCCTTCTCTTTGAGCCATTTCACCCAGATAAAGTGCATATGACGGAGTACAAGTTAGTACAGTTGATCCAAAATCTTCCATAATTTCAAGCTGTCTCATAGTATTTCCAGCAGAAATAGGCACTACTGTAGCTCCTATTTTTTGTGCACCATAATGTACTCCCATTCCACCAGTAAATAGACCATATCCATATGCATTCTGAATTATATCCTTTTTTCCAGCCCCTGCCATTCCTAAGGCCCGTGCAATAACTTCTCCCCAGATATCAAGATCTTTTACTGTGTATCCTGAGACTGTTGGTTTTCCCGTTGTCCCTGATGTGGTATGCACTTCCACTATCTCATCTTCAGGAACTGCAAACATTCCAAATGGATAGGCATCCCTTAAATCCGTTTTTGTGGTAAATGGAAGTTTTTCAATATCTTTAAGAGTTTTAATATCTTCTGGTTTAACACCTGCTTCATCAAAACGCTTTCTGTAATATGGAACATTTTCATATGCTCTTTTTACAACTGCTTGTAGTCTTTTAAGTTGTAGTGCTTCTTTATCGTTTTCTGACATGCACTCTGCTTCTTTATTCCAAATCATTTATCTCCCTGCCAATCATTAGATAAAATTGTAATATAAACTTTAGTTAAAATCTATTTTTATAACTTATGTATTTATTTGTAGCAACTGTACACTC
>JAEYQZ010000239.1 GCA_023409695.1 Methanobacteriota archaeon
GTTTAATAAACTCTTTGCTTTTCCTCCAAATGGATTTACTATGAACATGTGTGCTGTAGCAGGATTTGCGTCATTCATTGGTCTTGCGCTAGCTCCCATTTGAAGTTTTCTTAAGGCGTCAGCAAGAGCCCATGGTTTTCCAGAGATACTTGCACCACTTGCATCAGCTTTGTATTCTCTAGTTCTACTTATTGCCAGCTGAACTATTATTGCGGCTATAGGTGCGAGTATAGACATTGCAATTATTGCAATTAATCCTTCTGAATCTTCTCCACCACCACCAAAAATTGCAAAGAACCTTGAATAGTCTGCAATTAAAACTATAGCTCCAGCTACAGTAGCTGCTACTGAACTGATCAGTATATCTCTATTTTTTACATGCCCAAGCTCGTGAGCTATAACTCCTTCAAGCTCGTCTCTACTTAATAAATTAAGTATACCTGTAGTTACAGCCACAACTGCATTTTTTGGATTTCTACCAGTTGCAAAAGCATTTGGAGTACTGCTTTCAACTATTGCAACTTTAGGTTTTGGAATTCCTGCGTTCTGCGCAAGTTCAGATACAATTGAATGGAGTTCTGGAGCTTCCTGCTCTGATACTTCCTTTGCCCCGTACATTTTGAGGACAATCTTATCTGAAAAGAAATATGAACCAAAATTCATGGCAATTGCCACTATAAAACCAAATAACACTCCTAACATACCTAGTTTAAAGAATGATCCTATTAAACCAAATATACCCATTAACAGGACTGTTAATACGGTAAGTAAGAGTACAGTTTTAATGTTTTCAAACATTTGATTATCACCAATTTTTAAACTTTAGTTTAATTTTTTTGTCTTTTTATTTAACTCAGGTTACTAAAAGATCACAATACTATAAAATGTAAGTCTATGTATATAAACTTTGTGTGACTAAATTCAAATTATAAATAATTAAATTTTGGTGTTTAAAGATGGTAACTGCTCTAATAATGGCTGGGGGAAAAGGAACAAGGATGGAACTGGAGGTAGAAAAACCACTTGTTGAAATAAATGGAAAGCCAATGATTCAGTATGTAATTAACGCGCTTAAAAATACGGATAAAATCAATAAAATAATTGTTGCAACAAGTAAAAACACTCCAGAAACCAGAACTTTTTTAAATGAACAGGGTATCGATATAATTGAAACCCCTGGAGACGGTTATGTAAATGATCTTGGTTTTATCATTTCTAATTTAAAATTAGATGATGTTATACTTACTGTAACTGCAGATTTGCCCCTTATAAACAGTGATATAATTGATTATGTCCTGAAAGAATATGAAAAGTCTGATAAACCAGCTATGAGTGTTTTAATACCGATTGATGTATTTAAAAAATATGGCATCAAACCGACTATGATGTTTGAAAATCTAATACCCTCTGGATTAAATATATTAAGAAGTATTAACAAGACACAAGATGAGAAAGTTTTAATTATAGAAAGAATAGAACTAGCCTTAAACATTAATACATGTGAAGACATAAAACTTCTTAAGAATCTATTGGGTGATCAGGATGAATGAAGAGAGGAAACTTATTAAAGGAGAAGAAAAGATCTGGAGCGAAATTAAGGGTTATCAGGTTGCAACCAATAATGCACGTATATTGGGCGAACTGGATGAACTTATAATAAACGCTAAAACCGGAAAAATAACTGATGTCGTCATAAAAGTTGAAAAAGGTCGAAATATAAACGTTAAAGGTGCAAAGAAAAAAGGAGATCATCTTTTAGTTCCATTTGGGAAAGTTGAAAAAGTGGGCGAGTTTATAATTATTTCAGAAGCCTAAATTTTCTATTCTTTTTCTACATTACTATTTTTAAAATATTTGATTATTTTTAGTTTAAGGTCCCTTATAGAGGGGATGAACGACAGAATTTCTTTCGCTTAAAATTTCGTCAATTGAAGGCTCCTTAGTAAATGCTCTTCTTATGGCTAATCTTGCAGCTTCATAGTTATTTCTGTATATTTTATCATTGTCTTTAGCACCGGGATGTATAAAGACACTGCAGACTATGCAAATGTCTTCTACTGTATCTTCGGGAATGGTTTCTTCTTCCACGCATTCTGCAACAGCCATTGCCACACCTTTTTGTGCTGGTCCGAATATCCTCAAAACATCGTCTTTTACTCTAAGTGAAACCTTAGGTGATATCAGTGTCACTGGTTTTGTTGTAAGATTAGGGGCTATAATTGCAAAAAGAGGAGTATGTTTGTCCATTTGATTTGCAAGAGCATTAGCAAATGCTTGCCCAACAGGGCCTTCTTTATCTCCTATTAATAGATCTATATGTGCAACTTCTACTTTTTCTCCAACCCGTGCTTCTCCAATTAAATACATGATACTACCTCTCATTTATTTTATGTATTTAATGGAATTTAATATTTTTTAAGATTATTTTCTTAATAAACTCTAAAAGTAGTTCTGATTCTGTTAATTAAATTAAAAAAAGAAAGAGAATTAAAAAAGTAGTTTAAAAAATAAGAAGTTACATGCCTTGTAAACTCATATCCAGCATTCTTTTAGTTTCATCTGCAAGTTCTTGAGGCAGTCCTGTAATGTCCATGCTTAAGAACCCTCTTACAATCATAGAAGCGGCTTCTTCTTCTGTAAGACCTCTAGACATTAGATATAACACTTCTTCTTCTGCTATTTTACCTACGGCTGCTTCGTGAGATAGTTCTAAATCTCTTGCGCTACCTTCCAGTTCGGGAACTGCATATATCATAGAGTCATCAGATAAAACCAGGCCATGGCATTCTAAATGTCCTTTAGTATCATGCATTTTACCTGCTAGATGTCCTCTGGCATAAACTTGGGAGTTATCCTTGGAAACTGCCCGTGAAATCATTTCTGTGCTTGCTCCTTCTCCTTCTAGATAAACACGTGATCCCATATCTAGTATAGAGTCTTTCTGGCCTCCGAGAATTGACTGGAATAACACTTTAGAGTTTTTACCGCTGCAGTAAGCTGTCGGATAAGACTGAATGCTTCTAACAGGACTTGTAAGGATATAATTACTTATATAAGTCGTGTCATCTCCACACATGACTCCTGTTCTTGGACGTACATCTACCTGTTCTGCCCAGTTGTGTACCATTGTAAACGTAATTTTAGATCCTGGTTTAAGATAGAACTCTGAAACTCCTACGTGAAGTGCAGAGCTTACATCTTCTCCAGTGGCGCAGCCAGTTATAATGTGCAGTTCAGAATTTTCTTCTGCAATAATTATATTGTGGGCAGTTTGCATTACTTTCTCATCACCGATGAACATACATGCCTGTAGAGGGAATACTTCCTTGGAACCTGGCAAAGATCTTATGAAATATCCGCTGTTTCCTTCTTCTGATTCTCTTATTGCGGTTTGTGCAGTATATTTATCAGCATCAGGAGCTACAGCTTTCCACATATAATCTTTAAGCCACCCATATTTGTCCAGCGCTACATTCATTCCCATTATTTCGACACTTTCAGAAGGTGATGCATTATAGACTCCACTCTGGTCCATCTGTATAAATGTACCTGAGCGTTCTTTTTCAGTGGCATCTACTCCTACCTTAAGCAATGTATCCTGAACCTTTTTGGGAATTTCAATAGCCCTTTCTACGCGTTCATGTTCCCCTGCTTCTTCTTTTATGAATTTTTCAAGGTCTATATCTTCTCCATAAAGAGCTTTCTTTTCATGGGCTTTTTTTGCACGTTCTAGTGGAGTTTGCAACATTCAACACATCCTTTAAATCCTTCTTTTCTAATGTCTTCTAAAACTTCAGTGGGATTCCCTGAACAGGCTATTTTACCATCCATAAGTACGTGGGCAGTATCTGCACCTACAAAATTAAGAATGTAACCTAAATGAGTTATCAAAAGTCCTGATTTTTGCCTCATACCGGGTTTTTTGTCTTTATCCAGGAGAGTATTTATTTCTTCAGCCAGAAGTTCCACATTTTCAATATCAACACCGGAATCCGGTTCATCAAACATGATGAAATCTGGTTGTTGAGCAAGAAGCTGTAATATCTCTGATCTCTTTACTTCCCCTCCAGAAAATCCTAGATTAACATCTCTTTCTAAGAATCTCTGGTCAAGTTTAAGTTTAGTTGCAAGATCTGTCATTTCTGGGCTTAATTCTTCCCCACTTTCCCCATGTTCAATTTTCAGGAGATCGTTAAGCTTAACTCCTCTTATGGCTGGCGGATTTTGGAAACTTACGCCTATACCTCTTTTTACACGTTCTGTAGTGGTTAAGTTGGTTATATCTTCCCCTTTAAAGATAATTTCTCCTCTTGTTATGTCATACTTAGGAAATCCAAGTAAGCTCATAAACAAAGTACTTTTACCAGACCCATTTGGCCCTAAAAGCACATGGGTTTCTCCTTCCTTAATATAAAGATCGATATCGCTTAGTATTTCTTTTCCATTGACTTCAACAGCTAGATCAGTTATTTCAAGTAGCAGTTTTACCACCACCGTTTTTAATATTATGCTCGAAAATTCAAAGCTTTTGAAAATCTTCGATTTTCGATGCCCCAAAAAATCAAAACATGCAGAATTCGTAGAATTTTGCTGCGTCAAAATATAAAACTTACGAAACGAAGTTTTGTGCTCCCAAAATTCAAAGAATTTTGAGAGATTTTGACAGATTTTTTGAGGGAATTTTCGGCCCCATAAACACGTAGTGTTTAAGGTTATTTAATTCTATTTTAACTAAATTAATCTTTTTGTAACTTATCTTGGATATATATTACATTATATTTAAATTAACTATAGTTACTATTATTGCATGAAATTTGATATAATCCCCGAACATCTCATGATATTATTAATATTATAAAGTTGAATTTTGGAAAATTGCATGTAAAAAATTCTAGTATTGTGTATGTAGTTGTAGAAATAGTAAAGTATATACAATATATTTTCTACAGTAG
>JAEYQZ010000021.1 GCA_023409695.1 Methanobacteriota archaeon
TAATTATAAATATTTAAACCATTTAATACATTTTATTATTAAGTTTAACTTCTAATTTATATCAAATGGTGGTTAGTAGACTATTTAAATCAGAATTTTGTAAATAATATAGTTTTTCGTTTAAAACATTGATATAAATGTAAAGTTTTAAATGATATTGTAGAAATATGATTTAATATATTATTAAAATTAACGATAATGTGGAGGATATTAAATTGGCAAAAGGCCTAATAAGGATTGTTTTAGATATACTAAAACCTCATGAACCAAATATACCCTATTTTGCAAAATATTTAAGTGAAATAGAAGGAGTAGATGGTGTAAACGTTACTTTAATGGAAATAGATAAAGAAACAGAGAATGTTAAAGTAACAATGCAGGGAAATGATTTAAATTTTGAACAAATAAGTGAAGCAATTAAGCAATACGGTGGTTCAATTCACAGTGTTGACGAGGTTGTTGCTGGTAAAAAACTTGTTGAAGAAGTTACAACACCTCAGGACTGATTTTATATGAAAAATAAGAAGAAGCTTTCACCTGAAAGCATCTTAGAATTATTTTCACCAAAATTTTCTGATTCTAAATTAGCGCGCTTGGATCTTAATACATCCCAGGTTTCAGATGCCTTAAACAAAGTAACTGGTAGTCCTGGAGTGCTTTCTGGAATTAAACCCTTATTTGATAAGACTATCATTGGAAGAGCAGTAACTGCCAGTACAATGGCTGATGATTGGGGCACAAGTATTAAAGCTATTGAAGCAGCTAAGGAAGGAGAAGTTCTTGTCATTCAGGTTGAAGGCGATGATAAGGCTGTATGGGGTGAACTAGCCTCAAAAACAGCGCAAGAGAGCGGAATAATAAGTACAGTAATCGATGGGGCTGTAAGGGATGTTGGAGCAGTTAAAAAATTGAAATATCCTGTATTCTCAAAGACTATTGTTCCTAATGCTGGAAGCTCAAAAGCGGAAGGTAAAGTTAATATTCCAGTGACCTGTGGAGATGTAACTGTTAATCCTCATGATTTGATTATAGGAGATGAATGCGGTGTCGTAGTTGTGCCAGATGAGCATTTAACTGATGTTATAGAGGAAACATTACGCATTAAAAGAAATGAGGCTCAAATCATCTCAAAAATTGAAAAAGGGTATTCTTTTTCAGATATACTTGGATTAAATTAAATATTTAATCCTAATAATTTGTTTTTATTTAGAATTCTATGTTAATTAATTTACTGCTTGAAAAACCTTTATATAAGGTTATATTCACATAATTTATGAAGATGTTTTTAGAGTACTAATTTATAAGAATAATACTAGTTTTACAGGGATTTAATATGCAGAACACCACAGAATTTATAAAGGATCATAAACTGGAAATTGCATTATCATTTGCAGCGGGTTTGTTCATCATATTTTTAGCATCTTTCTTTATAGGCTTAAATGAAATTTTAAATGTTTTAGATCACACTGATTTAACGATAATGTTGATTACGCTGGTTTTAGAACTTGTTATGATACTTATGTGGGCTGTAAGGTGGAAATTTATTTTAGATATTCTCCATAAGGCGCCTAGATTTAAACAGATAGTTTTAATGCTGTTTTCGAGCATTTTTGGGAACAATGTTACTCCCGGCGCAGCTGGTGGGGAACCATTACGTGCATATCTTCTTGATAAGTTTGAAGGTATCCCTTTTGAAATTGGATTTGCATCTACCACTGCAGATAGGGTTTTTGAATTTTTCCCATTTGTACTGGTCTCCATACTTACTATATATTTAATATTCACATTGGATGCTGGATTCTGGCTTAGTTTAATAATCATTATCATGATTATACTGGTCATAGTTATCTTCGGACTTATGATATATGTCGGCTATAAAAAAGAAGTTGCTACCAGATTAGTTATTTCTATTGCAAAGCGCATATATCCCCTTGTAAAAAGGTTAACCTCTAAAGAAACACCTTTTAGCAGTATTCATGATAAACTGATAGGATATATCGAAAGCTTTACTACAGGTTTTCAGGGAGTACTTAAAGATCGTAAGATGTTTGTTGTAGGTATTTTAATCTCCTTTTTAATGTGGGGAATAGATAGTTTACGTTTTTATTTAACATTTGTGGCTGTAGGTTACCATCCTCCAATTTTACCGGTGGTAATTATTTATACCGTTGCATTTGTGGTCTCTATAATCCCGAATATACCTGGATCTCTTGGTATTCGTGAGGCTGTAATGATTGCTCTTTTCCTGCCTGTAGGTGTTTCTCCGGATATAGTCCTTGCCGTATCTTTGTTAGATCGTGTGGTAAGTTATGTTATTCCAACATCTATTGGAGCCCTTGCAACGTTTTACTACGGTAAAATCTATAAAGAAAAAAAGACTAGTTCAAAAACTCAAGCTTGATTTATTACCAATTAATTTATGATAAAAAGCAATAATTTTTTACAGTTATTATTCTTAGAGTCCTTTATTTTTAATTTAATTGGGAGTTCATGGATTTCAGGCGTCTCAAATGTTATGTGTTTCAGTGTTTCAAATTTCAGGTTAAAATTGGATTATTGATTTATGTTACTAAATGTAATTTTAGTTTTAGGATTAATGGTTAGCTTATAAACCCAAAAGGATTATATTAAAGATTAACATTTATTATTTAAAAATATCGAAATCTTTATATATAACTTCCACTCACTATAATAATATATAAAATTATCGGTTGATGATAAACTGAAAAAATTGGGAATTATCTCGCATATCTCTAACAAGGGCAAAATTATTCTAAGATCCGATAAAACACCTGGTTTTGGACTACCTGTTTTTACTGAAGATAAAAAAAGAATTGGAACTGTTCACGATTTCTTTGGACCTACAAAAAAACCATACATATCAGTCAAAGTTTACGCAAAAAATACTGAAAATCTTGAAAAGCGAGTTGAAGAGAGCTTGTATATATCATCAAAACCTATAAAAAAATGGGGGCGAAAAAAACGAAAGAAAAGATGAAATACGACGTTTCAGAAATTGAAAAGGTCGAAACAAGATGCCCAGAATGTGATTCTGACAAACTCATTAACGATCACGAACGCGGGGAGATAGTATGCGGTGCGTGTGGCCTGGTTATCGATGATAATTTAGTTGATATGGGACCAGAATGGAGAGCATTTGACCATGAGCAAAGGGATAAAAGGACAAGGGTAGGTGCTCCAATAACTTACACAATCCACGATAAAGGTCTAAGTACCATGATCGATTGGAGAAATAAGGACATCTACGGTAGGGATATTCCTGCAAGAAACCGTGCTCAATGGTACCGTTTAAGGAAATGGCAGAGAAAAATAAGGATCTCTGGTGCTACCGAAAGGAACCTTGCATTTGCTTTAAGTGAACTTGATAGAGACTCTTCAAGACTTGGTTTACCTAGAAGCGTAAGAGAAGCAGCTTCGGTTGTTTACAGAAGTGCTGTGGAAAATAAACTCATAAGAGGACGAAGTATAGAAGGTGTGGTTGCAGCATCATTATATGCAGCATGCAGACGATGTAACGTTCCAAGGACTCTTGATGAAATTGCAGAAGTTTCTAGAGTAAGTAAAAAAGAAGTTGGAAGAACTTACAGGTTTTTAACACGTGAACTTAACATAAAATTACCACCAACATCTCCAGTTGATTACGTACCAAGATTTGCAAGTGAGTTAAGCTTATCTGGTGAGGTACAATCCAAAGCTATTGAAATAATAGAAAAAGCTATGGAAAAAGGTCTTACATCAGGTAGGGGACCAACCGGAGTTGCAGCAGCAGCTTTATACATTGCATCTGTACTTCTTGGTGAAAGAAAAACTCAAAGGGATGTTGCAGACATTGCGGGTGTAACTGAAGTAACCATCCGTAACAGATACAAAGAGCTTACAGAACAGCTCGACATGGGTGTAACTTTATAGTTACACTACTCACTTCAATTAAAATTCTATTTTTAAATATTTGATTAAAAACAAGGTAGTATGTGCAACAACTATTACCTGATTTATTTTTATTAAAAAAAGTTTTTATTAACTAAATTATCAGTAACTAATTAAAATTTAAAAAATAAGAGGAATTTTAAAATCCTAGTTTTCCTCTTAATACATATAGAATATAAACTATTATAATTACTGCAAAGATTAGATAAAATATTCTTCGAGTTTTAGCAATTTTTCTAGCTCTTTCTAAATACTTATTTTCACATTTAGGTGAGCAAAATCTTTCTTCTGCTGGAATTGATATTCCGCATGCTGGGCAGTGTTTGTGTGGTTTTGTCATTATTATACACCTCAAATTTTTATTATAAATAGTTTAAAATTGAATTTTCAATGTAAAACTTTAAAAAT
>JAEYQZ010000006.1 GCA_023409695.1 Methanobacteriota archaeon
GTGGTCCATTTATTTTCTTTTGGATGAATTGGCCAGTGTTTTGGTGCTTTGAAACGTTTAAGATGTTTTCTTGATCCCATTATTGCCATTTTATCCCTTCCTTTCTACTATTTCATTTCTTTCATCATCATCAAGATCCAGTTCAACTATTCTTAAGTTGGATGGATGTATTGAGTGATAAACCTGATTCCCGTCTGGTTTCTGTACAGAAGCTCCTTCTATGAGGACCCTGTAATTTTTAATGTCGACTTTTTCAACTTTTCCTTCGTGATCTTTAAAGTCACCGCGCATTACCTGTACAGTATCACCTTTTTTTACAGGGATTGATCTTTTTCCATGCTGTTCCCTGAGTTCGTCACTTAATGTTACACTCATTAAATTATGACGTACGTGTAAAGGTGCTTTATAGAGGAATTTCCTCTGTTTTCTTGGTTGTTTTGACATTATAATCACCTTTTAATTAAACTATAGTACTTGCAGCGCTTCCTATACCTGGCCATCTTTCAGCTGCTTCTTTTGCAACTGGACCTCTTATTTCAGAACCCTTTAGAACACCTTCAGGGCTGATTATAACTGCTGCATTATCTTCAAATTTAACCCTTAGGCCATCTGCCCTTTTGTATTCTTTTTTCTGTCTTACAACTACTGCAGTCATGACTTCTTTTCTCATGTCTACAGTTCCTTTTTTAACAGAAACTATAATCATATCACCGACACCAGCAGTTGCAAGTCTTCGTCTTACACCTTTGTATCCTTTAACAGATACTATTTCAACTTCTCTTGCACCTGTATTGTCAACGCATTGAAGTCTGGCACCAATAGGTAAAACTCTAGTAACATTTGAGCTGATAGCTTTCATTCTACTTATCTCCCTTGACTTCTATAACCACGAAATTTTTTGTTTTACTTAGTGGTCTGCATTCTGCAATTTTTACTGAATCGCCCACATTGACGTTCATGCAGTCTGGTAGGTGTGCTTGTATTTTTGATTTCCTTTTTTCGTACCTTTCGTATTTTCGAATAAATTTGTAGAAACTTCTTTCTACTGTAATTGTCCTTTCTGCCTTGTTACTTGTAACGATGCCTTCTAATATTTGGCCTCTTACAGGAAGAGTCCCGTGAAAAGGACAGTTAGGATCTTCACATTTTTCTTTAGGTTCTGTAACGTCGATACCTATCATGTTATCACCAAAATTTCCTGAATTTCTTTTTTATTCTATCTTCAGGGCGAGCAATGATAATCTTACCCTCTATTTCAACAATACTGCCATCCGGCAAATAAAAATGAAAAGTTGCAACTCCCTTGGGAATTATTTTTTCAGTGCTATCCGTTTCAATTCGGATAGTATTTTTAGTTTCGTCAACAACTTTTCCTTTAATTCCAATAAATTCTTCATGAGTACTACCTGTAACCTTAACAGGAAGTCCAATTAGCTCATGACGAAATATGTTCTTTGGAGTTATCATTTTTAAATAGTATTTGAAAGTCTCATCACTTTGTGCAATCCAGATACTTTGGACCCTGAGATTCGTTTGATATTGAATTTTACTGATCTGAGTTTTAAAATTTCAAAATTCCTCAAATCAGAATATAATTTGGAGCAAAACTCTGCGTTTGACATCCTCAAAAACTTTATGGTTGCAGAACCCAGTTCTACAAACTTTGTTTTCGAGATCATATGAAACAAGCTACAAACACATGGCTTGTGCTCCCTTTTCGTCTGAAAAATTACCTTATCTCTATTGTATCTGAAGAAAAACCCATATTAGCCAGAACCTGTTTGACCTTCTGTTTATGATCCCCTTGAAGTTCAATCTGGCCTTTTTTAGCTGTTCCTCCGCAGGCACATTTTGCCTTAAGTTCTTTTGTCAGTTCCCTAATATCAATATCGTGCTCATCTATACCCTCTACGATGGTCATAAGCTTTCCGAATCGCCTTCTTACTGTGTATACTTTAACTTTCTGGATCTCTCGAGCTATTTCCTCACAGACACAAAGTTCTTCTGGAAGACCACATATCTCACAGACTTTCATCTATTTTACTTCTCCCTCTGTTTTTCGTTCATTATGGTAAGGACACGTGCAATTGTTCTTTTAAGTTCTTTAATTTTTCCAGGATTATCATAAACTCCTGCTGCAGAACTTTTTGAAACATTTTTTGCATATTCTGCTTTGAGTTCATCCAGTTTTTTCTGGACTTCATCAATATCCATTTCACGTATTTCTTTGCTCCTTAATATTACCATGTCATTCCATCCCTTTTATATTTATTGTATTTGTGATTCTATTCTGATTTCTCTGGTTCTTCTTGTGTTTCTTTTGTTTCTTCTTCGTCTTCGCTTGTTTCTTCTGGTTCTTCTGGTTCTTCAGTAGTGTCTTCGGTTTCGCTTGTTTCTTCTGGTTCTTCAGTAGTGTCTTCGATTTCACTTGTTTCTTCAGCTGCTTCTTCTTCGACTTCTTCAGAGATCGCACTAGGTTTTGCTTCTTCTACTTCTTCAGGGGACTCTTCAACTTCTTCAGTTTCTACAGTTTCGGTAACTGCTTCTACTTCGGGTTCTTCAATTTCAACCTTTAAGATATCCACTTTATCAGGTAAAACCATTCCCGGTGGCATAATTCGAACATATATTCCCAGAACACCTGGTTTTAGTTGAACTGTAGCAAATCCTGATCTGACAAATCTTGTGGATGGTTCACCACATTTTTTAAGGTATCCATCATTGAATTTTGCAGTTGCAGATCTTGCACCTCGTATTTTACCAGAAATTGTAACTTCTACACCCTGTGCCCCAGCACCCATAATTCTTCTAAGTGCTGTGTATGCAACTCTCCTAAAGTGCATTCCACGCTGTAGCATTGCTGCAATCTTATGAGCCATTATTTTTGGGTTAAGTTCAGGAACGTCAACTTCTTTAACTTCTACTTGAGGATTTTCAAGCCCGTAGTTTGATTTTAAAGTTTGGGTTATGTTACGGACGGTTTTTCCACCTCTTCCTATAACCATACCTGGGCGTTCTGCATAAACAACGACCATTGTACCTAGAGGAGTTAATTGGACTTCCATTCCACCATATCCGGCTCTTTCAAGCTCACTTTCAAGGTATTCATCAATCCTTGTCCTTTTAAGACCTTCTGTAACAAAATCTTTTTCAATCATGTAATCTATGCCTCCCCTAGAACTACCTGTACGTGGGTAGTTGGTGTGTTAAATGGGCTAGCTCTTCCAAAAGCTCTTGGGGTCCATCCACGTATTACGTATCCTCTGTGGCTGGATATATGCATTATCTTGAGATTTTCTGTGTCAAGGCCTTTATATTCAGCGTTTGCTTCAGCATTTTTGAGTATGTCAAGGATCTGTTTTGCAGCTTTAACTGGATATCTACCAGTTGGCCATCCTCCAATACCTCTTCTGTGACCTACTTTTTTGTTATGCCTTCTAAATGGAACCGCAGTTTTCATTTCAATTACGTCTTCAAGGTAAGCTTCGGCTTTTTCTACCTTCATTCCTCTTATCCTGTTACATATCTCAACAGCATGTTTTGGAGAGATCTTAAGAGATCTTCCAAGAGCTTTTGCTGTTTTAGACTTATCGTCATCTGTAAAAGCGTAGTTAATCTTTGCCATTGTATTCTCTCCTTATTTAAGAGGTACGAACATAGATGACCTTGTAGCACCCATTCCCGGATCTCCGTGTTCTACTCGTTTTCTTGTTGGTGCAAATTCTCCAAAGTAACATCCAATCATTTCTGGCTGAATTGTAACTTCAGTGAATTCTTTCCCGTTGTAAATTCCAAAGGTTACTCCTACCATTTCTGGAAGGACAATCATATCCCTACAATGGGTTTTAATTATTTGAGGTCTTCCGCCCTTGTTTTCATCTTTTTTTAATTTCCTAATTTTTTCAAGTACCTTTTTCTGCCTTGGTAAAAATCCTCGTTTTAAGGATCTTCTCTGTCTTGATGGGAACAGATCAATAACGTTATCCAATGGCATCTGCTGTAACTCTTCTAGAGTATAACCGCGATATACAAATTCTTTTCTAGCCAATTAGTCTCCTCCTTATAGCTTATTTTTAATCCCTTTTTTTCAAATATCTTAAGTTTATCTTCTTTTCCCTGTTCTTTTAGCAGCAATTGAACCGACTTTTCTTCCTGGTGGCGCATGTCTTGAAACTGTAGTTGGCCTTCCTGGATGTTGTCTGTTTCCACCACCGTGTGGGTGATCTACAGCGTTCATTGCTACTCCTCTAACACTAACATTCTTTTTACCTTTCGCATTTAAAGCATAGAATCTGTTTCCAGCTTTGAGGAATGGTTTTTCCTTTCTTCCTCCTCCAGCAACGACTCCTATTGTTGCTCTGCAGGCAGGGTTGAATGCTTTCAATTCTCCAGATGGCAATTCAACGATTGCCTTTCCTACATCATGGGTTATTAAAGAAGCGTAAGTACCAGATGATTTAACGAATTTTCCGCCATCTCCTGGATTTTTTTCAAGATTATATAATGGTGTACCTTCTGGAATCTGTGCAAGTGGCAGTGCATTTCCAGCTTTTATTGGTGCTGAAGTTCCAAACTCTATATCATCATTTATTTGTACACTCTCAGGCGCTAAAACAAGCAACTTTTCGCCATTTTCAAATTTTACTAATGCCACTGGTGCAGTTCTTCCAGGATCATGAATAATATCGACAATTTTTCCTTTTAAACTGCCTTCTTTTTCTATATTGTCATATGACCTGTATTCGATTTTTCCTTTAAATCGATGTGATGCACTTCTGTGAGTAGGGGTTCCCCTTCCTCTTCTCTGTGATATCAAACGTTTTCCCATTTTTTATTCCTCCATACATGACCTTAAAAGGTCTTTGCGGATATCAAATTAAATTACAGAATATTAGAATACTCCCATTTTAACTGCTATATCCTCTGCACTATGTTCTGCTGCCAATTTAATATAGGCTATTTTTACACCTTTAGATGTAACTTGAACATTTACTCTTTCCACTTTAACAGCGTAAAGTTCTTCAAATGCATTTTTGATCTCAGACTTCCTAGCAGTTCTTAGTACTGCAAAGGTTAGTTCATTTTTTTGATCAATTGCATTCATACTTTTTTCTGTTAAATGAGGTTTTATTATTACTGAATAAGGATCCATCTTCACACGTCCTTTAAATTATTGGAATAGTTCACCTAACTTTTCAATTGCAGATTTAGTGAATATTGTAAATCTTCCAGGATGTGTACCTGGTGCTAAAAGTTCAGTGTTTAAATTTTCAACAGAGACAATGTCAACGCCTGGGTGGTTTCTTGCACCTAAGCTTATTCCTTTATCTTCCCCGACAACTATGAGTGGTCCTTTTGGTACTTTGTATTTCCTACCCCTTAGTTTACCTTTTCCGGCTCTAATTGTTTTACCGGTTTTGGCTCGAACAATGTCATCCATTATTCCAAGTTTTTTGAATATTTCTCTTGTTTCTTTAGTGCTTTTAACTTTAGCAAATTCATCATCAATTACAAATGGAACTTGAGGCACATTTTCAATTTTGTGTCCCCTGTTTTCTACCAGTTCTTTGTTGGTAGTTGCAGCAATTGCGGATCTTATTGCTAATCTTCTTTCTTTCCTGTTTATTTTCTCATGGTAAACCTTTATAGGCCTTGGTGGGTGTGCTTTTCTACCACCTACAGCTTGAGGTACAAAGGCTGCTTTAGAACCTGCAGGGTGTCTGCTTCCTTTTACACGAGGCACCATTGCTGCACCACGACCAGAACCGTAAGATTCAGCAGTTGTTCTTTTTCCCGCCATAGGATCTGTACCCCATGGTTGGATTCTTGCTGTTTGTGAAGAAATGACTGCTCTTTTAATGATGTCTGGTCTAAATTCTTCGTTGAAAATATCAGGTAGCTTGATTTCGTCTATGACTTCGCCTTCCAGTGAATAAACCTTGATCTTTTTCATTTAATATCCCTCTTTAATTTTCCAAATATGATATGATTAATTTCAGACTCCCTGTTTTGAAGCAGTTGAGATGTATGAGATTTCAGGTGCATCATTATGTTTTCCATGAGGCCGGAATGCTTTTCTAAGTATTATAAGCCTTTTTGATGGGCCTGGAAGTGATCCTTTCACTAGAACATAATTGTTTTTCACAAGACCGTATTTAACAAATCCACCTTCAGGATTTACGGCATCTGCTTCGGATGCATCTGCAATCTTAAGAATCTGTTTATTATACTCAGTCCTTTTATGATATCCCATTTGACCGGCTTGTGGAACTGTCCACATAGTCCTTTCTGGTGACCATGGACCTAATGAACCTACGTGTCTTCCTTTACTACTTCTTGCAGCTTTTCCGTACTGAATCCGGATACCCCACCTTTTAACAGGTCCCTGGAATCCTTTACCTTTAGTAATTGCTATGGAGTCAACGTGTTCCCCATCAGAAAAAACGTCAGCTGCATTTATTTCAGTTCCAAGAACACTTTTAGCATACTCCAGTTTTTCAGCAACTGAAGCTCCACCAAGTCCACATTCTATTATTTCAGGTTTCTTCTTAGGAACGCTTGTAGCTTTAGGATTAGTATGTATTAAAACTCGTATATCATAAACATTATCAATGTTTTCATTTAATTTATTTAAATTAGAATCAGTATCATATTCTTCAGGTAATGGTATTTTACGCCTGAGATCTTCACTTAAATCACTTGCCATGATATCAATCATGGTTTTAAGCCCATAAGTTGTCTTTTCATATGCCCTTATACCCATTACAACAACAGGGGGCACCTCCAATACCGTCACCGGTGTGGATATTTCCATTCCTTCTGTTGGTGAATTTTTCCTGTTGTCAGTCATTATTACGTGGGTCATTCCCACTTTATATCCTGCAAATCCGAGCAACCCAATTTCTTCAACATTAGGCCAGGATTTAATCCTTGGTGATTGTTTAGATGCTCTTTTTCTAGGACTAAATGCAACTGATCCTGATCTTGGTTGGTGATGTCTAGTCATTTTAATTTACCTCCTTACTTAAACAATTCATTCAATTTTCCGAGTTTTCTGCATTTAAAAGTAGATTAAATGCAGATAAAGTTGTTAAAACCGCCTCTTCAGTCCTTATAGTAGCAGTTCCTTGAGATGGAACTGTATTTACTTCAAGATCTATTATGTTTTTTCGGCCCTGAATAAGTTCATGCAAGCCTGAATAAGGACCACCAAACAAAATAGCCAAATGTTTGGCATCTTTTATCTTGTGCTTTACTTCATCTAAAATAGAAGTGATGGGCTCCGCACATCTAGAAGTTCCAATAACAAGATCGGGTTTTACTTCTAATATGCTTTCATACAAGTCCTTATAAGTAGATAAAACCTCATAACCCCAATAAGAATCGGGTTTATCGGGTTCTATTAATATATCTTTTTTGCTTATCTTCACTATACGGAAGCTAAACACTTTATTTATGCTGAGTTTCTCACGACAAAGTGCGGGTCTATCCGCCCCTATGTCAACTATTGTACCTTTTTTCGTCCTTTTTACGGTGAACCCTTGCCTATAATCGCCTACATTGAGTTCTCCTGTAGGATGGTGGGGAGTTCTAAGTGGTGGAAGAATTCCCACGTTTTTTAATTCCCTTGTGATTGGAAATACCTTTTTTCGAAGGTATTGAGGCGTATTCATATAAGTGAGAACATCACTAATAAA
>JAEYQZ010000043.1 GCA_023409695.1 Methanobacteriota archaeon
TAATCATCTGTGAAATGTTAGATACTGCCTTAATTGATGAAGAACAGGTCCCAGTCCTTAATTCTATTTTAAAATATCTGAAAAAAGATGGCGAAGTTATACCTAAAAAAGTCCTGAACGGGGCTGAAGCCATTGACATGGAAAGAGAAAATATCTGTTATGAAGATAATGAGGCTAATGAGAAGCCAAATTATGATGTCATGAGCAATTTTAAGATATACAGTGAAATTGATTTTAAAAATGAAATTGAAGAAGATGTAGAAACGGATTTGGAATTTAAAATTTCTAAAAAAGGATCTGTTTCCGGAATTAAAATTACTACTTTTACTTTACTAACTGATAACCTGATCTGCGGACCAACCCCAATGCTCAATCCTCCTCTGCTTGTCCCAATTGAAAAGATCAATGTAGATATAGGAGATATCATAAAAGTTAAACTAATCTATAAAATGGGTGGTGGATTAGATAGCATTAGAACCAGAATTGAAAAAGTTTCTTAAAGGATATGAAAAAATAGTGATTTTAGGAATAGGTAACGAAATAAAAGGCGATGACGGCCTTGGACCTATTATAGCTAAAAAATCATCCGCATTATTTGATAAAAATAAAAATATTATTGTTTTTGATGGTGGAACAGTTCCTGAAAATTATACTGGGTCAATAAGGAAAGAAAAACCTACTCACATAGTTTTAATTGATGCAGTGGATATGAAAAAGGAACCAGGATATATCCGCGTGGTGGAAAAGGAAGAAATTGCAAATTATAATATCTCAACACATGCTATGCCCATATCTTATTTAATAAAGTATATAGAAACTACAATAGGTGCACAGATAATTCTAGTGGGAGTTCAACCAAAAAGCATGGGTTTTGCAGAGCCAGTTTCAAAAGAAGTTGAAAAAAGTATTGATGAAGTTGTATCTACATTTTATAAAGTGATTAAAGAAAATTGAATGAATTTGTATTCTCAATGCTTATGATTTTACCAGTTTTTTATTTTTGAATATTTAGTTCTCGTTATTTGCTAAAACGCGGCTTAAGAGGTTATTTTAGTACTAAATATAAACACATTATTTATTTTTGTTTAATACATAAAGTTTTTCAAAATTCTTTAAAGCTTACTGATTACATCAGAAACTATGTCTCTACAGTTAGCTAACGCTGGAGCTCCTGATGTGAGTAAAACTACCCCCAGTAAATCCGCTATTTCTTCTTTTGTTGCTCCTGCGTTAATTGCAGCGTGTAACTGCTGTTCCACACAGTAACCACACTTATTTGAGATAATAATCCCCAGCGCTATCAATCTTTTTGTTTTAGTTGGAAGCGCACCATCCTTTAAGATTATTTCATCGAAATCACTTATTACATCCAGAAGTTGTGGATTTAATTTTTCATACATGTCCAGTATATCTGGAGAAAAGCCCATTAATTTTCTAGCCTTTTTAATAGCCTCGTGTCCTTCTTTTTGTGCCATAATATCACCAGTTTAGTATATGATATTTAAATTTATTAAATTTGATGGAATTGTTCATAACTATTAATCTTTATATAAATCCAGATTAAAATATCTAAAAATTAAAAAGCAAATCAAATATTTTTAAGTAAGAAAAAACAAACCTGATATGTTGTAAAATAATACGTTTAAACAAAACAGGTATTACTAAAGATTAATGTTAAGTGATTTCCAGTGATAAAATGAAAATACTATTTATAGGGGCAAGACTTTTTGATGATATTGCAGCATATACAAAAAAAGAAGGCATTACAAGCATAGTAACAGAATCCAATCCAGATTCTAAAAACCTCGATCTTCCTGATACCTATCATATCGTTCCAAGGGGAATGGAAGGACCTAAAGAAATCGCACTTAAAGAAGATGTAGACGCAGTTGTGCCTCTCATAGGGATAGATAAACCTCTTTTTGAAATTGCAAAGTTAAAAGAAGATTTAGAGAAAAATTATGGATTACCAGTTGTTGCATCCCCTGTAGATGCTGTTTCTATATCAAGAGACAAACTTAAGACAAAGGAATTTTTTATTAAAAACCAGATTAGAACTCCTTCTTTTAGTAAAGTTTCAAAAAATCTCTCCGAAATACAATTACCTGCCGTATTAAAACAGTTAGAAGGTCAAGGAGGCAGCGGAGTAAAAATTGCAGTGAGTGAAGATGATCTTAGAAGCTGCATCAATGATTTTGAGGGGGCATTTGTAGAAGAGTTCGTTGAAGGCACAGAAGTATCCATTGAAGTTTTAAGATGGAAGGGCGGAACAGTTCCTCTTGTTCCAGTTTATAAAGGAAAAACAACTCTTGAAGGTACTCATCCCCTTGACAAACTAAAAACTGCTCCTTTAAATATAGAAAACCAGCGAAACGAAGATATAAGACAGATAGCTGGAAAGATCGCTGACAGCTTGGGATCAGAAGGAGTAATTGATATTGACATAATTATTGATAAAACAGGAATCAATTATTTCATAGAGATAAACACACGACCCAGCGGTACACGATACTTAACAGCAGCTTCAACCAACATAAGTCCAATGCATGAACTTGTGGATATGGCTTCCCAAAAATGGAATTCTAAAGATGTTCAAAAAAGAATCATGGAATACCACGCACTTGAGATACCTGTAGGTGACTATAAAACTGATAGGAACAACTATAAATTCAGAGATTTTGAAAATAAAAATTGCTGGGTAATTCACGGCCCTCAAAATTTTCAGCGTATAACTATCCGTGCTGAAAGTGCACAAAAAGCATATGAAACTGCAAAAAGGTTAAATGTTGATTATAATAAATTTCATCAAACCTGCAAAAATTAAAAATTTTTGCGGCACCAAAATCATAGATTTTGAGTGAAGATTGTCAAAAACAAAACATTAAATTTTTAATAAATGAATATAATAAACATAAAAAAGCCAGAGTTAGTAATAATAAGATAATAAATTAATTATAAGGTGGTAAGTTGAATAATTTCCAGATAGACATTTTGATATTCATTATTGCAGTATTATCAACCATATTCTTCACAATAACCATAAAGAGAGTATTGATAAAAGCTAATGTAACAGATAAACCTATTGTAACCGAACACAGCCATAAAGCAGGGACTCCAACAATGGGAGGGCTTGCAATTATACTGGGGATTCTCCTTACTTCGTCAATCTATTTTACAAATAGATACTTAATGATAGTGGCCATTATAATGGCAACTGCAGGAATTATAGGACTTTTAGATGATTTACTTGGACTTAAAACCAAAGAGATTCAAAAAAAGGTTCGAAATATATACTCCACCCCAATAGAAATGGGAAGATTAATGCTTAAACCAGGGGAAGAAGCACGAGTTGCAACTGAAAAAGCTAAAAAAGACTTAGTGAAGCATTTAGCTGAGAAGAAAGTTGAAATAGTTGGTGAAGCCCCAATTAAAAGTGAAGTAGAAGAAAGTGAAAAAATAATTGCCCAGATTATAATTTCATTATTTTTATTAGGCTCAGGAGCTGTTAGTTCCTCGGTACTCGGAATCGATATCGGTTATTTCATAATACCTGTTGTAATATTCGGTATAGTTGGAGCTATAAATGCAGTAAACCTTATTGATGGTATGGACGGTCTTGCAGCAGGAATACTTGCAATAGCATCCTCTGCCTGTGCAATTTTTGCCTTAACAATTAACAATGTGGATGGTGCACTTCCATTTATAGCACTTGCCGGAGTTTCATTCGGTTTCCTAGCCCTAAATAGATATCCTGCAAGCATATTTATGGGAGATACTGGTTCTTTCGCATTAGGAGCAGGTTACATTACAGCAGCATTTTTAGGCAATGTATTATACTTTGCACTGATTGCTCTTGCTATTCCAATAGTTTCAGTTATAATAAGCCTTTTACATCGTGCCCATATTATAAACCTCCCAGTAGAACCGTTACACCATACTTTAAATTATAAAGGACTTTCAGAAAAGAAAATAGTGCTCCTATATTGGGGAATTACCATTATAATATGTATTCTAGCACTTTATTTCTACCATGCATTTATAATTTAAATATCTTTTTTACATTTTTTTTAAAAAATAGGGTCAAAATAGGGAAAATACTTATCTAGAATTTTAACACCACATTAATTAGATCATATTTAGAATTATTAGATTACAAATTGTGAAAAAATGAAAGAGCTTACAACGTCGATTATTGCAGAAAAAGTAGAAGGAACACTCACAGGCCCTAACAAAGATATGAATGGTATTTTTAATATTTTAAAGGATGCTGAAAAGGGAGATGCAGTAATAAGACACTGGATAGATGAAACCGGGGTACAAATCGCTGCAAAAAAAGGTGTTTCATGTATAATAACTCAAAACCCTAAGGGCAGTGCAGTAAAAACTGCAGAAGAACTGGAACTGCCATTTATAGTAACAGAAAAAATAGAATTGGCCAATGCTTTTGCTATTAATTGGGCCCTAGAAAAATTTGCAAAGGACTCTTTACGTGTTGTGGTGACTGGAACTAATGGGAAGTCCACAACTACTCACATAATTTATCATATTTTAAAGGAAGCTGGTTACAGTACATACACAAATACTGATTCTGAATCTGAATTTAATACGCTTATAGACCCTATGGTTGCAAAACAAATTGCAGAATTCGATGCAGATATCGAAGCAGCAGTAATAGAAGTTTCTGAAGTTCAAGGCTGGCTCGGCGATATTATGAAAGACCATGCCCACATAATGACATCCGCAATCAATCCAGATGTAGTAATTATAACCAATGTAGCCCTTGATCATATAGGTCTCGTGAATTCAATTGAAGAAACATTTGATGAAACTTCAGGCGCAGTTAAAGGATTAAAAGAGAATGGATCTCTAATATTAAACAGTGATGATCCTCTTGTTTTGAAAATGAAAGATTTAACTTCAAATTATGGAAAAATCTTATTTTTCGGAGATAATGCAGATATCAAATTTGATGGTGTCGGAATTTTATATAAAGACAATATTCTAATTAAAACTGAAGATTTACCATTTAAAAGCCGTCATTTTATCCAGAATATCATGGCTGCTGCAAGTGCAGCTATATCTTTAGATATTGATCTTGAAACCATTAAAAGTGCAATTTCATCATACAAAGCGTTAGAAAGGAGATTTACAATAATACATAAAGATCCATGTATAATAGATGATTTTGCACATAATCCTGACGGAATTCTCGCCACAATACAAAATGCTGCTTTAATTGGAGATGGAACTCTCTTTGTGGTTTCAGCAATTCGAGGATCAAGAGGAGAAAGTATTAACCAGGCAAATGCTGAAGCTGTTGCTAAAGGACTTCAAAACATTGCTTATAAGCTGATTATAACAAGCAGTACTGATGTTGTAGACCATCTAAATACAGTAACAGATAATGAAAAAAAAGTATTTATAGATGCACTTGAAAAGGAAGAAATAACATATATCTTTAATGAGAGATTATATGATGCATTGAAAAATGTACTTAAATTATCACATGACAAAGACACAATTTTATTAATTGGTGCGCAGGGTATGGATCCTGCAAGTGAACTTTTAGACAAAATGTTTTAAATTAAAAGTTCATATTATATAATTCAAATTCATTGTTCACACTTGGTGATGAAATGTTCATAAAAGTAAGAAGAGACACTATAATCATTTTAACACTCGCGTTTTTATTAATAGTATCCGGAAGGGTTATGAGTTACATGGCTTTTGCTGAATCCTCGGCTACAGACCAGGGGATACCCATATCAGGAGTTATGATAAAAGGAAATAATCTTGTACCAACTGATTCTATTCGAGCTAATATATATGCATCAGGTTTAAGGCCTGGAAGTTACATCAACGGAAGCACACTAATTACAGATAAACGAGAACTACCTCTAAGTGAAGCAATAACTAATGCTCAGCAATTTGCGACGTTGACGACAATTCCAGGTACAAGGCTAACACCTATAGTAGCTGCAGATGTTAAAGTAGATAGCGCAACAGGAAGTGTTACAGTAACTGTTGTTGAAGACTGGTCACAGGTACAGGTAAATACAACATCAAGTTCCACAGGTTCATACACAACGGGGTAAAATATGAAAATTCCACAAAAACTTCAAGGAAAATATGTTAAAGGAATGTTAATATTCCTGATCACGGTTGCAATGATTATTGGACCTGCTGCAGCAACCTGTAACATAATTGTCATAACAGACCCTACAGGAAAAGACCCAAATGGTGCAGCAGCAGGAAGTATGTCGTTCCAGAACAACATGTTTCAATCAACTTTCTTATCTTCATCAAGCGGTCACTTCGCTATACTCTCTGGGGGTGAAGGTCATGCTACACCCAGGCTGCAAGCTATTGTAGCATCTGTAAAAGCTATGGAAGCTGGTGCAACCCCACAAGCGGCTGCAAACCTTGCAAATTCATATGAAGGAATCAGGGTTCTGGTTGGAACTGCTACTAAAGGTGCAGCAGTAGGAGGATCATACGACGTTTACCTGATTACTGTATCAAATAACGGGACCATTACAGTAACACCCCACTCCTCAGATGGAACCGCGGTTTTACCTGCAGGAACACGGGGAGCAATTATTCACCTGAGAAATACAGAAGGTAACCCTATGTATGGAACAGCTGCAAAAGTACGTGAAGAAACTGCAGTAAACATCGGCAAAATGATAAGAGACGGTTATTCTGCAACTTATATACTTGGTCAGGCGTTTGGAGAAGTAGCAAATGATTCTGGTGAAAAATATGGTGGTGGTGGAGTTAATCTCGTCTCAGGAATTACTTCTGGAGATATGTTCACTCCAGCTCAGCTAAACACAACAGGTTACGCTATGAATACTCCCTATGCTAAAATAAGTACATCCAGTGACGGATGGAGCATAGGTTATCCAGCAGCAGAACAATACCAGAAAGATCCATATGACGGGTCACCACTCCGGATAGAATATGCCTACGAAGCACTCATAAATGCAATTACAGTTACAGGCCAAACGGTGCAGGTTTCTGTCTATGGAAGTGATAGCATAGGTATTTCAGAAACTACACAAGAAATTGTATCTGCTACTGTAAAAAAATATGGTTATGATAACGTTCAAATAGCAAATAGAATCAACGCTGCAATAGACAGCGGAACTATTGTCGGCGTTAACCACGTAGAACCTAAAGATATCAACGTCAAGTCAAGTTCAAGAGCAGTAGGTGTCTATTATAAACCTCTCGGTAACGATAGATCTTCCCCACCATGGACTTTACCAATAAGTTCTTCACTTTTAGACTTAATTGGAAACATCCAAACTGCCATAGGATTGATACTCGTACTCCTGGTTCTGTTTAGAAGTACTCTAATTAAATCATTCATGAAATAATAAATGTTAATCAAGTTAACATTTTTTTTTTACTTTTTTTATTTTTAATCAAAAAAGGAATTATTTAAAACTTGTAAATTCAGGTTAATACTTCATATTTCCATCAAAATTAAATCTGCCGTTTCTATATTTACAAATCTATTAAGTTTTAATAACATCTTCTTTTGTTAAACACCAATTATGGGTGCATATTTACTTCCTAAATTTATTGTTTAATTTAATTTTTTCATTAATGAATTTGAAAAATATGCCAGGGTTTTCACAGAGTAGCATCAATTTAACTTCAAGGCAAAAAGTCAATGCAAACCATAATTTCGCTAAATTATAATTATAGGCAATATTTAAATAATTTCAAGGCAATAAATTAATATTATCAAAATAAATGATGATATTATGGATAGAAATTTCAAATTAATCTTCATTGGGTTATTGTCAATTTATATTCTAATTAATATTCTATTTTTAATAATTTTAAGCCTGGAATTTGCTTTTAATTTAAAATTATCTATTTTGGATCTATTAAAATTTAATTTAATTATTTCTTTTTTGATAATTATACAACTAATATCTAGATTAAGTAAAGAAAGAAAAACTAAAAATTATAACGCTTAATGTAATGAGTGATAAAATGAATGCAGAAATAGTAAAAAATAAAGATTCTGAACCGGGAATGGTAGTTCTGGCTACCCTTATTCTAGTAGCTGCAGTAGCCAATTTAAATTTATCAGTTGCTAACGTAGCTCTGCCGTCCATAGGTTTAGCATTTAATGCTTCACAAGTTCAGATTAATATGGTAGCTGTAGGCTTTTCACTTGGCCTGGCTTCTTCCGTGCTGTGGTTTGGTGCTCTAGGTGATCATCACGGCCGAAAAATGATGCTCATAATAGGAACTATCATAGCCATACCTGCATCTTTAATTGCAGGTTTTGCCCCAACTGTTGATGTGCTGGTTTTAGCCCGTATAATGGGAGGTTTAGCAGCAGGAATGTCATTTCCAACTACTTTAGCGATAATAACTGCATTGTGGTCAGGCCCAAATCGGACAAGATCTATTGCACTTTGGTCAGGCGTAGGCGCTGCTATTGCAGCTCTAGGACCTCTTCTCTCAGGATATCTTCTCATATCTCATGATTGGGGATCTGTATTCTTAATCACATTGCCCCTGGCAGTAATATCATTAATTATGGCCATTAAGTTCGTCCCATCCCATGTAAATGAGACAAAAAATCCAGTGGACAACCTTGGAGGATTAATGTCTCTTATCCTTATAGGAATATTAATTTTAGCTATTAACTTTGCTCCAGTACCCAGTATAAGGACTTTCGTAATTGTTTTAATAATTGTAGCAGCTGTCATTGGATTTTTATTTATAAAACACCAGCGGAGTATACCCAACCCCCTTTATGATCTGAAAGTCGCTGGCAGGAGGATTTTCTGGGTAGCGGCAAGCGCAGGGATAATTGTTTTTGGAGCGCTTATGGGTGCCATGTACATTGGGCAGCAGTTTTTACAAAATGTTCTAGGTTATTCGACCTTTGATGCAGGACTTTCAATTATACCTGCAGCAATTCTCATGATTCTGGTGGCACCGCAGTCTGCCAAGCTAGTTGAATCACATGGATCCAGGTTTACACTTCTTGCAGGTTATTTATTCTGCTTATTAGGATTCTTGACTATGCTATTGCTATGGAAAGAGGGTATACCCTACTGGCAGGTCGGGCTGGCTTATGCATTAGTCGGAATTGGTGTTGGATTAGCAGGAACTCCTGCATCCCATTCCCTTACTGGATCCGTTCCAGTTAAACGTGTTGGTATGGCCTCAGGTACAGCAGACCTGCAGCGAGATTTTGGTGGTGCAATTATGACCTCAATCTTTGGTACATTACTTACAGCAGGTTATGCCTCTTCATTTGCTGCAAAAATCAATAATGCTCCTCAACAAATCTCAGCCAGCGTGGAAACAACACTTCAAAAATCATTTGCCAGTGCTACTACCCTTGCTCAACAGTACCCCCAATATTCAGATCAGATAATAGCCGGAGCGAAAGCATCCTTTTTAGCAGGAGACCGATGGGCCTACCTTGCCGGGATCATTGCTATTTTAATTGGGGCCGCAATTGTGTTTTATAAGTTTCCAAATATGGAAGAAGAGAAAAAATTACTTGATCAGTACTACAAAGAAGATACAAAAATAGAAGACATGGAAAATTAATCCACAGGTGATTTTATGGTTGAAATTCTATTCTTTTTTGTTATACTTTTAATAGTGGCAATTTTTTCCCGTTTAATCGGCAAATTGCCGGTTAGTTTTCAGATGATATTTATCGTTGCAGGAATGCTGACAGGATGGCTCGTTACAGGATATGTGGACATTACAAAGCCACCATATTCAACCATAATTTTTTTAATAGCTGAAATAGCCCTTGTTCTTGTTCTTTTCAGTGATGCATCCCGAGTAGGGTTAAAAGCATTGAATAATAATCTAAGCACTCGACTGCTTACCATAGGTTTACCCCTTACCGTTATTTTAGGAGTGATAACAGCGACATTATTATTCCCCAGCGTGCCGTGGTGGGTAGCAGGAATTATAGGCGCTGCCCTAGCACCGACTGATGCAGCTTTAGGGCAGATAGTAGTTCAAAACAAGAAAGTACCTGAGAGAATACGGAAGACAATTGAAATAGAGAGCGGATTAAATGATGGAGGTTCAGTCCCATTTCTTCTGGTTTTTATAGCCATTGGTTTAGCTGCAGAAGCTTTTAGACCAATGGGTTACTTTATTCAGGTTGCCCTGGAACAAATTGGTTTTGGAATAATTGTAGGTTTGTTATTGGGAATTGGAGGAGGATGGCTGGTTTTAAAAGCCAGGGAAAAAGATTGGATCACTCCCAACTTCCAGAGAATAGCTTTTTTAGCAATGGCAATACTTACATTTCTTATAGCAGATCAAATAGGCGGAAGTGGGTTTATAGCTGCTTTTATCGGCGGTTTAGCATTAGGATATGTTGTTAAGGATGCAGGAAAAATTTTAATCGATTTCTCAGAGACAGAAGGGCAGTTATTAAATTTAACAGTCTTTTTCCTTTTAGGAATAGTTATACTTCCATTACTCTTGAATTTAACCTGGCAGATAATTCTTTATGCTGTTTTAAGTTTGACTGTCATCAGGATGTTACCTGTGGCCATATCACTAATTGGCACCAAACTGGATTTTGATACAGTTCTATTTATCGGTTGGTTTGGTCCTAGAGGCTTAGCATCCATAGTATTGGCCCTTTTAGCTTTAGAGGAGCTGAAAGTATTTCCTGGAGACAATACTTTTATTTCAGTTGTTTTCATTACGGTGCTGTTAAGTGTTTTTGCACACGGATTTACAGCTTCACCTTTATCCTCCATTTATTCAAGAAGAATAAAGCATGAAGAACCTGAAATAGAAACGAATGACGGAAAAGGATCATTACCTCCTGAAAGTAAGTAATTATAATTATTTTCAGAAATGTTAGCAACACAAAACTGAAATTTATATATTCATTTATTTCTCCTTCTTCTGCTTACCAATAGTTAATTCTACATCTTCATCACTGGCCATAAGTAATGCTAGCCATCGTGTTTCATCAAAGTTTTCCAGATATTTTATGATGATTAGAGTCAATGGCACGCCTAGGAAAAATCCAACAGGCCCTAAAATCCACCCCCATACAAATAATGAAGCAAATACTACATAAACTGACATTTGAAGTCCTTTTCCAGTTAGTCTGGGAAATATATAGCTTTCTGCAATGGTATTGATTATAATAAAGAAAAGTCCCATTATTATAGCTGCCTGTATTCCATATTTACTCCAGGCTACCAACACCGGAGGAATCGCTGCTATTACAATACCCAAATAAGGAATAAATCCAAGTATGAATGTTAATAAACCCCAGAGTACTGCAAAGTTAATGTCAAATATGAAAAGAACACCTGCAACACCTACGCCGTAAATAAGGTTTATCTTTACCCTAATTATAAAATATTTAATGAAATCGCCGACAAGAGCAAAAGTTTTATTCAAAGTAAGATTATCTGCACCTAATCCTTTGATCAATCTTTTTTTTATTTGAGGGAGCTCATAAACTAAGAATATCACAGCAAATATAATGAAAGTACCATCCGCTATAAGTCCCTTTATATTCGTTACTGGTATATTAGAAACAATAAACTCAATTATTTGATTTCCGTATTGTGCAAGGAAACTAGCTGATTTTATCGATAAACTAGGGAGTGACTGTACTAATTGAGACAATGTTACTACCAGAAATGCCAATATTCCCAGACCCAAAATAAAAATTCCTAGAAGAGTTACTAACATCCCAATGTTGTATGAAATACCTCTTTTTTCCAACCATTTCAAAAAAGGGTAGATAAGTAAGCTCAAGAATATAGAAAGCAGTATAAGACTAGTTATAGGTGCAGTAAATTTCAATACAACTACAGCAGATAAAATAACAACTATTATAATAATTTGTCGAAGAAATGGAGGTATTTTAAAGCTATTAGCCATTTTTAAGTCCCTTTATTGAAATTTAACCATAAAATTAATAAAAAATAAAGAGTTTTTAGAATTTTTGATCTATATTGACAACTCCCATCAGATGTACTTTGAGTTTGTACAACGTTTCCACCTTGAGGCAACTATATAATTAAAGTATAATTATCTTTATTCTCTATAGATACGGTGACATGACCGGGATTACATTTTTGAAGTTAATCTTATCTCACAAATTAGAATGTTCTAATCAAATAGCAGATCATACTCTTCTTCTGTTATTACTCCTTTATTTCGCAGTAGTTTAGCTAATTTATTTAATGTATCGGGATCAAAAGACTCCCCCACATCATCGGATTGTTCTGATGGCTTATTAATTTCATTCATTGCCATCATTCTCCTTCTTGTCCTTCTTCTAGCTCCACCTCTTCCTAAAGGTCCTAAATCTGGCATAATATCACTACCTTTCTAGTTAAATTAAATTTAATATTTAATAAATTATTATATTAGTAAATATAAATAATTATGTATTATTAAAATATTTATGCACACTATTATTTAAAAAAATGTATAAAATGAGAAATTTAATCCTTACTTCATTTAAAATCTAATATTTGCCAATGTTTTAGCCATTATGGCTTATTTATGTCACATATAGCACCAATATTAGTTTTAAAGTGCAAAATCCTTTTATATAAAAAACTCCACATAATGAATTACTTAAATAAAACTCATATTAATGGTAAAAATTTTATATTCTACTATAAAAAGAAAAGGAATATTTAATTAGAAACTATTATAATAATTATATCAAATTATAATTAATTTAAAAATTAATTTTTATGGAATAACTTCATATTTATATCAAAAAGGGCTTAAATAACCCATATCGGTGAAAAAATGACTCTAATTTTAATACGTGCAAACAGCCAAGGAAAACTATTAAATGCCATTGCAGACATTGAACGGCATGCTAATTTAAAAATATCAGGAAAACCAAAGATAATTGAACCTCAAATCGCAGATAAACTGGCCAAAGGGATCCTTAAACAGAATTTAAGATCAAAATGTGAAATAGCATCTCTTGTAAGTGTTTTAGATGACACAACAAAAAGTATAATGCATATTAAAAAAATACACCCTCCAGCACACATTGTGGTTGTAAGTGAGGAATATAAAGAATTTGAAGAAATTAAAAAGATATTTAATAGATTACCTGTACTTAAAGGCTATTATTCACACAAATCAGCCCATTCAGATTAAAAATCTTTATTTAATCACTAATATTATTTTTCAGCTTTAATTAAAAGGTCTCGTATTGAAATACCTATTACTCCCCCAATAAGGCCAAAAAGAGCAAGGATCAGTATGGCGCCGCTCATTTCAAAGATGACTATTTCTATATTAAATAAAATATCATCAATAAATAGAAAATTACCTCTAAAACCTAGAATTATCAATGCAGCTATTACACCAACTACAACTCCATCTATGGCCCCGTCTTCACTTTTTCCTCCAGCAATTAGCGATGCAACTATTCCCCCAATTAGAAGCAGTAACAATGCATAATTTGAATTCGCAAATAAGAACGTAGGAATTACTACAATTAAAATACCTACAATAATTGCCACTGCCCTTAATATCCATTTATTAGATGTAAATTTCAGCGTATTTTTATTAGCATCAGAAGAGCTAGTTTTTTCATTTTTGGTATCTTTTATCATTTTACCACATGATTTACAGTATTTTTCGCCAGTATTATTCTTATTTCCGCAATCAGGACAAATGTTAAACTCATTTATAGGATCTAATTCTTCGTCAAAATGTGCTCCGAAATTTTGAACGTAGTTAAGTGAACCACCGCATTCACATGACTCAAAATCACTTGGCTTTTCTCCTTTTTTAAGCTTGTAATAGCCACCACATTTTTCGCAGATAAGATAAGACATGTAAACACCTCAACTGAGACAATACACACTAATATTTGGTTTTTAACGTTAATAAATTTTTAATAAATTAAGATTAATACGTACCTAATTAGAATTAATTACACTTCTATTTTTTAAAATAACAATCATAATTCCAGGGAATAAAATAGCCGCTGCAAAAGCAAATAAAAAGGAATTAATATGTGCAGAATAAGCTCCAACAGCTGCATATACTACAGATATACCTAAGTTAGATATTATAGCCATTAACATAAAGCGATTAAATTTCATATGGCCAATTCCAGCAAATAGCACTGAAGTTTCAGCAAGTAGTGGAACTGAACGTGAAATAATAATTATCCAGTCTCCATACTTCTTTTGAAGGGATTCAAATCTAGAAATTTCTTTTGAGTCAGCAAATCGTTCAGCTGCGGGACGTCCAAACTTATCCCCAATCCAGTATCCTATTAAACAGCTGATTGTCATACCTATTAAAGAAATAAAAGTTCCGCCTATAAATCCTAAAAAATATCCTCCGGCTGTACTTAATATACTAGAAGGAACTGGAGCTACAATATCAATAGATAATAAAGATCCAATAACTATACTCGCAATTAGCTTAGAAGGTTCAGATTGAAAAAAACTGTTAGTCCAATTATCTAAAGAATCTCCAAATAAGATAAATGGGATCAAAAGAAGAGTTATAATTGCAATTGTTAATAATATCCATTTAATTCTGATTTGGGTTTCTAAATTTACCTTATTTTGCAAGATTTAACTTCCACAATTATTTATAATATAATATTTTTTATATAAAAAGTATTATTAATATATGTAATCTAAAATAAATAGTTTTATGGAAATTCTATAGAATTCATTGCAAAATAACACTTAATTAATTCAAATTCAATTAGAATAGTAAAAACCTATAGAATACAATAAATTAAATTAAAAAAGATTAGAACTAATTAAAAATTGAATTTAATAATAAGCCTCAGATCGCCCATCATTCATCACGTATCAGAGCTCATAGGGTTCATCACTGGCTTA
>JAEYQZ010000056.1 GCA_023409695.1 Methanobacteriota archaeon
ATCTTAAAACAGCCTCTACTTCCTTAATCTCTTCATCACCAATAAATGGTTTAGCAATTGGTATCATCAAGTATCACCTTTAATTAATCACGATTAGCTTTAAAGATAGTGAATAACGTAACTTTAAACTTATAAATCCAAATTTTCTAGTTAATCTAAACATTTAGTTATTCACCATAAAAATAAACGATAAACATCAAACAACAATTATCATCTCACCCATCATTTATTCTTATAATATTTATTTCAACTTTCAAATATTTAAAGTGGCTTGAGTTATCTAAATTTTTATTATAGAATGCCAATTTATCATTTGATTATATATTATCAATTTAAATTAATCCTCATTAAAAAGTAATTAGCTTAAAATTAACTGATTTTAAGTTGCATTCCCTAAAGTTAATTTTTGTATATCCTCTAAAAACAGATAAAAGATGATTTAAATAAGCTAATTAGGCTCTGCGTCTTTCCATCTGAATATATTTACTAATTTATCCTTTTTATTCCAGAATATAATTATTACTGCAATTACAGCCGCTGCTGCTGTTGTAAGAATATCACCCAAAGCACTGGATGATGTCATCATGATAGAGGGTAAATTACCAAATATTCCATCGGGCGTGCTGACTACGAGCACCGCATAAAGATTATTCACAACATGTATTCCAATTGCAGTTTCTATACCACCTTCACCTAAAGTTATAGTACCCAGTGCTATCCCAATTATGACTGTTTCAATTAATGGAAAGATGCTTAGTGTCATACCAGTTCCATTCATTACGTGTCCTAGACCAAACAAAAATGAAGTAACCAGAAGCGATATAATTGGTTTTTTACTTAATAAACCCACACCCTGCATTAAATATCCTCTGAAAAATACTTCTTCAAATGATGCCTGTATTGGAAATGTTATTAAGCTTAAAATCAAAAGCATGCCAAATGTACTCGGATTAAATGTTACTTTATAACTTGCAGGGTTAATTAAATAGAGGATTAAAGATAACATTCCCAGTATTAAAAACCACAATACTGCCCCTTTTAACATTTTACTCCAATTAATCCGTGATTTAGTAGTAAATAACGATATGAATGACCTTCGATGTATAAAACGTGTGCAAAGATAAAAAACAAAATACGAAGCTGCAAAGCCAATTAATGCCAGCGCTACCAGAAACAGAGAATTTGATTGAACAGATTGAATATTTATATTAACTGCAGAAATACCATTTTGCATAATCAAGAATACTACAAAAAGTACAGCCACGAGAAACCCTACTATTCCCTGTATTCCCCATGTCGCCACAATCGTAACAATATATCTCCACAGGCTATTTTCACCAGATTCTGCATTGTATAAAAATGGAACTTTTGATATGATTATTCCTCCTTCAGCCCCAGTACTAGAGTATAACTATTTGTATTTAATTATTAATAACATTCATTCATTTGATTTATAGTGAATAACCAAATACTCGGGATTAATTGATCTATAAAAAATGTATTTACGTGCATTGACTCCAAAATCTATAATTTTCGAATATTTTAAATTTATTAAGTTTAAACAGTATGTTATTCACTATAACATAAATAAGTTATATAAAATCATATTTACTTCTGTATTTAGAAAAATGATTCTGGAAGTTAAAAATAATTAAACTAACATACAATTCAGTTTATCCCATTAAAAATCAAATTTTAATTAACTGCAACACTTTAAGTAATTTAATTTCAGGGAATGAAAATGAATTTAAAGTTATAAAAGATCAAATTAATAAATGAATTCACTATATTTTAATAATTCTAAAAAATTTGTAACGGGTTAGATTACTCATCCAATCTAGTTTAAAAATAATTATAAACAGGGTAATGGTTATGGACACGAAAATCATTCAGGAAGGGCTTGTAACGATTAAAACTCCAGAATTTGATAAAGTATCGTCTAAAGCTCCAGTTTTTTACAATCCAGTGATGGAACTTAACAGAGACATATCTGTAATTGCAATAAAGACATATCAAGAAGAATTAGAGCATGAAATCAACATATGTGATGCTTTTGGAGGAAGTGGGATCAGAGGTGTGAGATATGCAAAAGAAATAGAAAATGTCTCCAGGGTAGTTGTAACTGATATAAACCCACTGGCAATCCAATTTGCAAATGAAAATATTGAAATAAATGATTTAGACAACGTAAAAACATGTAAAGAGGACGCAAATATTCTACTTAGAAAATGCAAAGGAAAATTTGACATTGTGGATATAGATCCATTCGGTACTCCCTCTTATTACATGGAATCTGCCGGAATTAGTTTAAAAGCAGATGGAATGATCTGCGCAACGGCTACTGACACTTCAGGATTATGCGGAACCTATAAAGATCCGTGTGTTAGAAAATACGGCGCTATGCCACTTAAAACTGAATACTGTCATGAACTAGGGGTTAGAATTCTCGCAGGATTTATCGCAAGAACATTTTCCAAATATAAAAAGTGCATTGAGATATTATTTTCACACAGTACTGAACACTACATGCGAATATATGCAAGGGTCAAAAAAGGAGCAAAAATAACAGATGAATCCCTAAAAAAGGACATAGGATACATATTGCACTGTGAAAACTGCCTTAACAGGACTGTAGTTCAAGGTATAGCTCCAAAAACCGGTTCTATCTGTCCAGTATGCGGTAAAGATTTTAAGACTGTAGGACCCCTCTGGTGCGGCAGTATTTTAGATCAGCAGTTTATAGAAGCGATGTTAAAAAATATGGAAAATACGAAAATAAATCAGGAGAAGAAAGCGTCTAAACTTCTAAATATGACATATAACGAAGCAAATGGACCTGCAACTTTTTATGACCTCCACCGGATCTGTAAAAAAATGAAAATAAGCTCTCCTCGTCTTGATGCTGTTTTAGAATCAGTTAAAGAAGAGGGCTATTTTGTATCAAGAACTCATTTTAAACCTACAGGTATTAAAACAGATGCTCCTGTGGATAAACTAAAAGAAATCATTTCACATCTAAATGAAACATGTGATCTTGTTTAATTATTCATGAAAATAGAGTATTGGCTGCTTATTATAAACAGCTATTTTTTTCAATTTTTAACATAAACCTATTTTTAAGACTTTAATAAATTAATGCCACATTCAATATTTATTAAATCTAAAAAAGTAAGGAAAAATCAAAAAAAATTAATTTTAATGATTAAAAATGAATTTATTCATAATTAATCAGTCCATGTGTATAATAATACTGGAGCTGGGAAGCGTGCGACAGCTCGAAGTTCCTGTAAGGATTATCAAAGTACGGTAAAAGCATCCCTTTAAGCGTGTAATAATATGCAGGGATTATTCCATATTCCCTTCTCACTATATCAAAGAACAACGGATATCCACAACCCTGAGTTATTATAGGGTTTCCACTTCTTGCTGTTCCGTGCCATACCATTGGAATAGGGCCTACCTGACCATGTTCCTTAGCAAGTTCGTTGACATGAGCCATTGCCTCTTCATAGGTGTTATAGACATTTCCATCTGATTTGTATGTATATCTACCATCAGGAACACCGAATAAAGCAACTTTAAGTGAATCCAAATAGTTTACATTACCTGCAGCACCATTACCTTGAGTATCATGGAATGCCAGTTCAATTATGTATACATCTCCTTCTTTATAGCTGCGATAGTTTGAACTTCCAGCAAAGTGTACAACTAGAGCACATTTTGACCCTCTCTCTTCTGCATATTTTGCAAGTAGTTGGGAGTGTGGATGTCCAGGATACATATCTGGATTTGCAAGTTTAACAAATCCTAGCCTTCCTAATGGTTCTATATCGCCGTTTACACTTGAAACGTAGATATAAGCCCCAACAAGCAGTAAGATTACTACAATAACTATTCCCCATTTCATTTGGTCACCTGCACTTTGTATATGTGCAATAAACATTGTTTAATTCTGGAATAAGTGTAAATATTTGCTTAAAGCCAGTTATTTTTGTTTTTTCGGTTTTAAATCAAAGTATAATTAACCTTAAATATGATTTTTCATTATAGTAGTTAAATTTTTGCCC